>CAIRBI010000129.1 GCA_903876785.1 uncultured Gammaproteobacteria bacterium | reverse complement strand
TGGATGTCCATCGTCGCTCCGGTGGCCAACCTGGCCGACCCGGATACGCTCGACCCCAACGACTACGCCACCTTCAACCACTGCGAGCAGGCGGCCGTCGGCTACTCCCTGCGCAACCTGATGACCTATCCCTGGATCCGCAGCCGTGTGGAGGCTGGCACGCTGACGCTGAAGGGCTGGCATTACAACATCTTCACCGGTGCGCTGAAGCAGGTACACGATCAGGACACCATCTCGACCATCGTCGAGGAGTCGCCGGACTGAGCCAACAGTGAACTTATGACTGTCACTGCCTCTCGCTGCTTCTCATCAGGCCGCCTTCGTTGAAGCACAGCACCGTGTCGGCAATCGCCAGCGGTGCCGTGCGGTGAGTGATCATTACCGTCGTGACATTTAGCGCGCGAATCTCCTTCAGAATGGCTGTCTCCACCTGCGGGTCGAGGTTGGCGGTGGCTTCATCCAGAAACAGAATGCGCGCCTGCGCATAGAAGGCCCGCGCCAGCAGCACACGCTGCCCCTGACCTGCCGACATGATGGAACCCATGTCGCCAATCAGACTGTTGCAGCCCATCGGCAAGGTGGCGATGAATTCCTCGATCTGTGCCATGCGACAGGCCCGCCGCAGACGTTCCTGATCCACCTCGTCGGCGAACAGCGTGATGTTGTCCAGCAGCGTTCCCGACAGCAGCTGGTCGCTCTGCAGCACTCCCGCGCAGGCAGTGCGAAACTGCCGCAAGCCGAACATCTGGATGTCGAGACTATCGACGCGCACAACGCCCGAGGTCGGCAGCAGCAGCCCCGCCATTACCTTCACCAGCGTGGACTTGCCTACCCCTGACGGGCCTGTGATCGCGACAATCTCCCCTGCCGCGATCTCCAGATCGACTTCCCGGAAGACGGGCGTGCGACACCCTGGATAACAATATTCCAGCCCTTCCAGTCGCAGCCGCCCCTGCACCGGCACGCGTAATTTTGGCAAATACAGCGTGTCGAATTCGCGCGGGGCACAGGTGATGTCAGACACCCGTTCCAATTGCAGCCGCAGCAATCTGATCTGCACCAGCTTTTCGATGAAAGAGCGAATGGACGAAGAAAAATTGCTCTTGAGGGCGATGAACGCCGTGAGGAAGCCCAGCGACAGAGAACCATCCAGAACCGACAACGCCGCCAGATAAACCACCAGCACATTCTCCAGACCACTTAACAAGCCATGCGCGGCATCAATCCGGATCATCACCCGCGTCAGCTGCACATTGGCGTTGACCTGTTCGGCGTACTGATTTCGCCACAGCAGAGCACGCGGCAGCTCCCGACAATAGAACTTGATGACCTCGATGGCGCGCATGTTCTCCATCAGACTAGTGCTGGATTTCGCCTCCGCCACGATGCGCTGCTCGCTGAGAGATTTGACTGTCGGAATCATCGCCAGCCGCAGCGTCGCTATGAGCACAACGAACGTCAGAACCACCGTCGCGAGCATGGCGTCGAAGTAAAACATCACAACTAATGTCAACAGCGCGAGTGTCCCATCCAGCACCACGGTGATCAGATCCTCCGTCAGGATGTTGCGGATTTCGCGAATGGATCCGAAGCGGGAGACCAGATCGCCGACGTGCCGTTTTCCGAAAAATTCCGTGGGCAGCGTGATCAGATGATGGAAAACGTTGCCCGCCATCTGAAAGCCCAGTTGATTGGAGAAATACAGCTGCACACTTGCACGTGCGCTGCTTACGCCCACGCTGGTCAGTGCCAGCAGAAAGAAGCCGAGGGCGAGCATGGCCAGGAAATCAGCGTCCAGTTTTGTGATGCCCTCGTCTATCACCAGCTGCAGATAGAACGCGCTGCCGATCGACGAGAGCTGCAGACACAGGGAGAGAATGAAGAGCTGCGCAACCGCCATGTTGAAGCCGGGGTAACGACTGAACAGATCGAACAACCGCGACCGCAGCTCCTGCCGCTCGGGCTCCAGCGCCCTGCCAGCCACGCACTCGATGGCGATGCCGGTAAAGTGCCGACCCACCTCGCGCAGGGAATACTCACGCCTCCCGACTGCAGGATCATGAATGACCACTCCCTTCGGGGACACGCTGCGCAGTACGACGAAGTGGTGCATGTCCCAGTGCAGAATTGCCGGTAATTGCAGCTGAGCGAGTTCGTCGCATTCGAGACGCAGTGGCCGGGATTGCAGACCCAGCGCATCGGCTATCGACAGCAGGTCATTCAGACCCGCGCCTCGTGCGGACACCGCATAGTCCCGGCGCAACGAATTCAGATCGATGTGTTTGCCATAGTACGACGCCACCATGGACAGACAGGTCAGCCCGCATTCTGTGCGTTCCGACTGCAATACCTCCGGAAGCCGGTGCCGCGTGGCAAACAGCGCCGCGATCACAGTTTTCTCCCAAGACTGCGCAGCGGCGCGAGCACCCTCTGCAGCAGCGTTTGCCTGGCCGTGACAATCTGCGCGCTGAACTGCATCCCCGAACGCAGTCGCTCCAGCGCGGTGTCTTCAATCGCTTTTGCCCCCAAGCGGGCGCGCACCAGATACACCGGCTCGCGAAGCTCATGAGGCAAAGCAACTTCGCGCGGATCCATAACCGTATCCGCAATAAACGTCACCGTAGCCGGAAACGCGCCGAAGGTGCGCACAGGATAAGCATCGTAAGCCAGCATGATCTCCTGCTGCAGAGCCACTTCGCCCCGCGCTCGCGAGGGCAGATAGAGCCACGCCTCCAGCTGACTGTCTGCAGGCAATAAAGTGAGCAGTGGCTGATTCGGTTCCAGCGTGTCGCCTTGTGTGGCCAGTAGGTTACTGACGACGCCCGCCGCCGGTGCGGTCACCGCGAAGGCGCCTTGTGTCTCGACTTCCTTCCGGCGTGTCAACAACTGCGAACGCGCGCGTTCCAGCTCCAGCAATTCGTGCCGCAACTGCAGAGGCTGCATTGCCAGCTGGTGCTGCGTCTCCGCCAGTACCTGACCGCGCGTTTCGATCTGCAGGAGATTCACGCGGCTCAACTGTTGCGCGCCATAGAGTTTGTCCAGTTGCTGATCGTGCAGGGAATCGGGCAGCACTCCCTGCTTGTGCAAGTGACTGCTGCGCGCATAGTCCTGCTCGCTCAGCGAGCGGCGACTCTCGATCAGTTCCTGCTGATCACGCAATAGCACCAGCTCGGCTTGCAGGGCCGATTCCTTCTGCCGCCACTGCTCACTCTCAAGTGCCGCCGTCGCGCCGGCCAGCTGGATCTCGTCTTCGAGTTGCCGCAGTTGACTGTCAATCTGCTGCAGCTGGAAAGAACTTGTTGCTCCGCCTTCCTGATCAAACTGACGTGCGGACACGACGGCGAGCCGCTGCCCGGCCTCCACGTGTTGTCCTTCGCGGGCGACGATCTCCTGCAACACCCCGGCACGCATTGCATAGACTTTCACGGCGCCGGCAAGCGGAGTGAGATGCCCGCGTGCCACTTCCGTCCGCTTGAAGCCGACGCAGCCCGCAAACAGGAAAAACACTGTAAAAGTCAGCAGTATCCCCATGCAGAACAGACGCACAGCGGGCGGCTGATAGAACATCGCTGCTCCGAACCGCTCTCCGGTCATCGCCAGCAACGCCTCCTCTCTGAACAGGCCCTGGTTCATGGGTGAGCCCCCTGTGCTGGCGCGGTCATCAGACCATGCAGGCTGCCACTGCTGTGACAGTACCCGGGCAGAGATGGGAGATACTTCCACTGCTCCGGTGCACGTTTTATCCAGCGTTCGGCGAGCAGCGCGAGTTTCTGGGTGATGCGGGTGACGGCGGCGCCCATGGATTCACCATGCAGCACACGTGTGTCAATCAGATCCTCCATTGCAATCACATCGACGCCAGCACATTCCCATGTGACAAAAGGAATGATCGGAGCACGCCCGGCAATGGCCAGCAGCGCCGGACCTTTGACGAGGCGAGCCCTGCAGCCGAAAAACATGACCTCCGTCGTCGTGCCGAAATCGTCCCGCAGATCAAACAGCACGCCCAGACTGTGGTCGCCCCTGCGCAGCCCCGCCACGGCCTCGATCGGGGAATCGACTCCATGCCTCAACACCTGCAGGCGCAATGCCGAACCCGGCGCATCTGCTGCCGGTGACCGACTCTCGCGCTGCCACGACAAGACTGTGCGCCCAGACTCAACCTGACCGGCAAAGCACCGGAAGGCGCCGACAAAATCTCCCATGTGGATAGTCACCAGCACTCGCGAACCGGGGTGCCGTCTCACCAGCGCCACATAGGCGTCCTTGTCGGGCCACACAAACTTTCGCCGCGCCGGCAGCGATCCTGCTCCCGCGTCATGCTCACAGCGCTTGGCGTAGTTGTACTCGAAATAGAAGTCGTGCTGCAGCAGCAGACGACACAGCGCCGTGAGCGGTTCATGGAGCAAGATGCTCAGCCCCAGAATCACCGCTTCCCGGTGTGCAGCGGCTGCGGGGAGGCGGGATTTCAAGGGTGCACGCAGCCCGTGGAGGACACGCAGGATCCAGTGTTGCCACCCTGGCGCCAAGGTGCTCTCCAGACAATTTGCGGCCATACTCTGCAGGAACACATAGACTGCCTCCGCGAGTGTCCTGCGTGGAAGGCTCCGGGGCAGCGCAGACGCGAAGTCCAGATACCGTCGGCTTGCCTCGGCGCAAAAATCCTGCTGGCTCAGTTCGATGCGCAGACCAACTTCGGTATGCAACAGACGGGTCGTACCAGCGGGCCATGGATACTCACGCAGCAGCGCACGAATCACCGATGGCTCACGACGGGCAAACATCTGCTCAAGCGCCTTGCACGTCGAAGTCAGCGCCTCGGCATAATTGCCAGCGCGATGGGCGGCAGTGGCCTTCATCAACAGGTGCGTTGCTGCGATCCCGGCACTCATGCGGTTGCTTCCTGCTGCGGAGCCGACTCCTGTAAAGCGACGTCCTGTGAAGCGGCCTCTTGCGAAACCGTCTGCAGCGCGTCGCTGAACATCGCGATCACATCAGCCACGCTCTCCAACTGCGCCAGTTGCTCTTCGTCGACCTGCACCTGATAGCTGGACTCCAGCTCGAAGACGACCTCCACCAACTGCAGCGACTCCAGCCCCAGCGCGCCGATGGTGGTGTCAGGATGCGGGTCCACCATCTGTCCGCGCCGTCCGCAGACGTCCTTCAATGCATCCAGCACTCGACGCTGTACTGCCTCATCAAAATTCCTTTTCATGCTCACACTCCTTGTCAGCTCGATTTAAGTAATCCCCCGCCAGATAACGTTCCCGGCAGCGCATCCGCTGCAGCTTGCCGCTGCTGGTCAATGGCAGACTGTGCCGGGGCGCCACCACGATGTCGGTGGCGAGAATGCCCGGCGACTGACACAGCCGCGACTGCAGAACTGGAATACTGAGTTCAATAAGCCGGGGATCGACGCTGCCGTCGGCTTCCAGCAGGATGACCAGCGAGTCCGCCGCATTCGGGTTCAGTTCAAAGGCAGCGCTGCGCTCCACCCCTTTGCCGCAGAGCAGGGCCTCCACTTCGGCCTCGATGTCTTCCGCATGAAAGCTGCGCCCGCGTCGCTTGATCAATGTCTTGCAACGCCCCGTGAAGTAGAGATTGCCCTCGTGGATATACCCCAGATCGCCGGTACGCAGGAAGCCCGTCATACCGACGTCGAATGTCGCCGCTGTGCTCACCGCATCTCTATGGTAGCCATTGCCCAGTGCGGCAGAGCGCACCAGAATTTCCCCGATCTCGCCTTCGGCCACTTCCCCTTCCGCGACTTCGACTTCAGTGACTTCCCCTTCCGCGACTCCACGCACCGCTTCTGTATTCACAATGCGAATGTCCACGCGTCCGTTCAACGCTCCGATACTCACATCCTCGCGCTCCGTCTGACCAAGCCTGCCTTTTTGCCGATGCGTGAGGAGCCCCTGCCGACTGCACACATAGAGAGTGGCCTCCGCCAGTCCATAGCACGGATGCCATGCCTGCGCAGCAAATCCGCTGCGTCCGAATCGCGCTGCGAACTTTCTCAACGTGTCCGCTGACACTCTTTGCGCTCCGCAATACGCGAGACGCCAGCTGCGCAAATCCAACGCCGTCAGTTCTTCTTCGGTGACTCGCGAATGGCAGTGATCGTAGGCGAAGTCCGGCGCACCACTGATCGTGCCCCGGTAACGCGAGATGGCCTGCAGCCAGCGCACCGGGCTGGCTGCGAAGTCCGCTGGTGCAAGAAAGTAATTGTGTATGCCGCAGTACAGCGGCGTGATGACATGTCCAATCAGGCCCATGTCGTGATGGAAGGGCAGCCAGCTCACACCGATGTCGGGGCCCCTACACGCAAACGCCTCGGCTATCAGTTCGCAATTGTGGAGGATGCCGGCGTGCGTGATCTCCACGCCTTTCGGCACCGAAGTGGACCCCGAGGTGTACTGAATAAAGGCGATGTCACGAGACTCCGGGACGGATCTTTGCCACCGTGCCATTCGGTCAGTACGACGTGCAGGGAGGTTGTCGGTGTGGACTATTTGCAGTAGCTCGCCGACAGTCAGCTCCGCCGGAAGATGGCGCGCCGTGGCACTCAACGTTAACAGGGCACCCGCCCTGCTCGCACGGATAATTCCCGTCAGCACGCGCCAGTCCCGTCCCCTTGGCCGGGCCACCGGCACGGGATAGGCGCCAGCCAACAGGGCAGCGAAGAACGCCACGATGAATTCACTGCCGTGAGGGTACAGCAGCACCACTGCCTGGCGCCGCAGACCATAAGCCTGCAGGACCCCGGCGAGATCGCGCGCCTGCTCGAAGAGCGAGGCAACGGTAAGAGATTGCCTGACAGCACCATCGCGATCCAGAAAGGAGTACAGCGGCATGTCGGGCTGTGAGAGCAAGCGAGAGTCAAAAAGCGAAAGCAGATCCCTATCCGTGGGCATGGGTTTCATCCTTGAGCTGAAGAGCTTATGAATCGATTCTTCTAAAACGACTATAGGCAGAAAATTTCAGATCGTCAAATCGGACAGCGTCAGGCACAAATCCGAAATCCGGACTATGCTTGTGTTATCAGGACAAGTCACCAGACATTCAAGTCAGACATTCAAGAGAGACCTTCAAGGAAGATTGCCATGCTCATACACAGCCCGCTCAAAAAGCAACCGCGCCAAACCGCCGAACCGAACGGCGACATCCCCTGGCACTACCCGCAAGCCAAAACACCGATTCACCGTCTTTACGAGCTCGCGAAGACCGGTCAGTGGAACGCCAGCACGGACGTTCCCTGGCAGCAGGATTGCGAGGTCGCACATTTCCCTTCAGGCGACGAAGGCAATCCGCTGCTGGGATTTCCGGATTATGATGGCCTGCCTGAAGCCGAGCGTCGGCGTTTGAGCTGGTGGCAGCATCGCCTGGAGATTGCGGAGCTATTGCACGGGGAACAGGCAGCCATGCTGATCGCCTCGCAACTGGTGTCGTGCCTGCCCTCTGTCGAGGCCAAATTGTTTGCGAGCACTCAGGTAGCTGACGAGGCCCGGCACGTGGAATTCTTTTCCCGGTATCTGCACGAACTGGGCGGAGAAATTCCGCCCCCCAGTAACGCGCTGATGAACCTCATACACGAATGCATCGACGAGCCCCGCTGGGACATGAAATTCATTTCCTGCCAGATACTCATCGAAAGTCTCGCCATGGCGCGCTTTCAGGAGTTGCGCCAGCATACCTGCGTGCCGCTGCTGCGCTTCGCCATTGATTACATTTTGCGTGATGAAGCCCGACACGTTCGCTTCGGGGTCGAATTCCTGCGCGAACATCTGGCGACGCTGAATGAGAACGCACTGGAGGAGCGCAGCCGCTTCGTGCTCGACAATGTCCTGCGGCTGGCCAATTCTCTGAATATCTACAACCGTATCGGCATGGCAAAGGGGTGGGATCTGGCGGAGTTGCGGCGCCATTTGCGCCGCTATCGCCTGCAGCACCCGGAGCTCAACCGACAGCGCTTCCGTCAGCTGACGCTGAACATGGACGCTGTCGGTTTGCTGACCGCTGCCGGGAGAGCAAGGCTGGAGCGGATGAATCTGCTGAGTTGAGAGCCACCGCAGTTTACGAGGGTCCTCCCGCGTGGTTATGCACCTTGTCGGTGTCGCAGTAAGTGGTGTCTTCCAGACGCTTGGTGTAGTTGTTGAGGATGCGCATTCCCTCGGCTGGCTTGACCACGCCCGCCTCGATCTTGCGGCGAATCAGCTCGGTCATGCGCCGGTCCAGATCGCTCGGCACGTACTGCACCTGGGACAGCATGTCCTTGATGCTGATGGCCTTGATGGTCTCCTCGATCCAGAAGTTACCCGGCTCGTCGGCGCTGGCGTAGATGTGCGCCTCGCCGACAGGACCCAGCAGGTTATGGGCGTCGCCCAGGATCTCCTGATACGCTCCCACCAGAAACACACCCAGATAATAGGGTTTGTTCGGCTGATACTCATGCAGCGGCAGCCAGCTCTTGTTGGCATGGGAGGAGACGTACTGGTCGATCTTGCCGTCGGAATCGCAGGTCAGATCCACCACCTGGCCACGCCGCGTCGGCTCCTCGTCCAGGCGGTCCAGTGGCATCACCGGAAACACCTGGCCGATCGCCCAATGGTCGAGGATCGACTGAAACACCGAGAAGTCGCACAGATAAAGATCGGTCAGCTGAGTCTCCAGTTCCGCCTGTTCGGCCGGGGCCGGATTCAGATGCAGCGCTGTGAACTTGCGCAGCACCTTGCGACAGATGCTCCAGTACACACTCTCCACATAGGCCAGCGACTCCATGTCGAGGTAGCCGAGCCGCGACAACTGCCCCGCCTCCATGCGCGCATCCTGCGCATCGTGAATCACCTCCATCAGCAGTCCGCGCGAACGCACTGCCGTTGCGTCCTTGAGGGCAGCTTCCATGCGCAGCACCACTGACGTCGGATTGGCGGGCGCTTCGCACTTGGGTGGGTTGTCGGGCTGATGCACGCCGATAACCGGCACCACCAGAATGGAGTGATGCGCGGTGATCGCTCTGCCACTTTCGGAGAGCAACGTCGGCATTGGCACACCGCGTTGTTCGCAGATTTCCTTGACGGTGAAGACGATGACGTTGGCATATTCCCGCAGGCCGTAGTTGATCGAGGATTCCACCTCTTCATACTCTCCGCCATGACCACCGCCATGTCCCGTACCATGCCCGCTGCCGTAGTTGCCACCGTAATTCACGCCAAGGCCGCCACCGACATCGAGGTACTTCACCTTGACGCCGCGCAGATGCAGGTCGGCATAGAACTGCGATATTTCGCGCACCGCAGAGCGCAGGGCCTGAGTGTCGGCGATCTGGCTGCCAAGATGGAAGTGCAACAACTCCAGGCAGTCACCGCTGCCGCGTTTCTCCAGCTCATGCACCAGCTGCACCAGCTCGGGAACCGTGAGGCCAAACTTGGAGCCAGAACCACCGGATTCGAACCAGCGACCCGAGCCTCGCGTGGAAAGCTTCAGGCGCACGCCTATCCGTGGCGTCGGGCGCACAACGGTATCGCGCGGCAATTCGCGCTGATCGGCCAGCAGCAGCAACTGCTCGAACTCGGAATATTTTTCGATCACCGGCAGCACCTGCTGACCCAACTGCTGCGCGTTGAGCATCAGCGTCAGCATCGAGTGATCCTTGACGCCGTTGCACAGCATCAGAATGTCATCACCAATCAGCGCCAGCGTGGCCATCAATTCGGCTCGCGAACCACACTCAAGGCCCAGGTTGAATTCCTTGCCGGCGTCCATGACTTCGGCGACCACCTCGTGCAGCTGATTCACCTTGATCGGATAAATGGTGCGGTACTCGCCGGTGTAGCCCGCCTCGGCGATAGTCTCGCGGAAGGTCTGATTGAGGCGTCGCACGCGCGCGCTGATGATGTCCTGAAAGCGCACGATCAACGGGAAAGTGCAGCCTTCTTTCACAGCCGCGTCGATCACTTCGGTGATGTCGATCTCCAGATCACTGCCCGGGATCGGCCGGACTGCCACATGGCCTTTGTCGTTGACGCCGTAGAAGCCGGCATTCCAGCTCTTCATGGCGTAGAGTTCCTCTGCGGCTGCAGAGGTCCAGGCTTTCTTCGGTGCGGTATTGTCGATCACGTTGTGTTCCTTGAATGAGCATCCTGTGGGAGCGGGCCTGCCCGCGATGCCTTTCGGGGCATAGACGTTACGGGCACAGGCATCGCAGGCAAGCATCGCGGGCAGGCCCGCTCCCACAGTGTTTTTTTCAGGCAGTTTGGCGTGTGCTGGCGGCGTACAGACACAACAGTTCTATGGCAATCTGAGCCGCCGCCAGCGCAGTAATCTCGGCATGATCGTAGGCAGGTGCCACTTCGACTACATCCATCCCCACCAGGTTGATACCGATGAGTCCGCGAATGATCTCCAGCGCCTGATAGGAGGACAACCCGCCAGGGACCGGCGTGCCCGTGCCCGGCGCGAAGGCCGGATCGAGACAGTCGATGTCGAAGGTCAGATAGACCGGATTCTGCCCCACTCGCGCTCGTATCTGCGCAATGACCGCATCGCATCCCTGTCGATGTACATCGGATGCCGAGAGTATCTGGTAGCCGAGAGTAGCATCGTTCGTCGTACGAATGCCGATCTGAATCGACTGCTCAGGGAGCACGATGCCCTCTTTGGCGGCTTTGTAAAACATGGTGCCGTGATTGATGCCCTCGCCGGAGGAAGGCCAGGTGTCGGTGTGGGCATCGAAGTGGATCAGACTCAGCGGGCCATGCACCTTGGCGTGGGCACAGAGGCTGGGATAGGAGATGAAGTGATCCCCGCCCAACAACAGTGAGGCCGCGCCAGCATCGAGAATGCGGGCAACGTGCTGCTCGATGTGTGCCACACCCAGCAAGCCACCACCGCTGTGATTCTCGCAGTCGCCATAGTCGATCACTGCCATCTCCGCCATCGGGTCTTTCTTCCACGGCCAGGGACGCTCCCAGGCCAGCGACAACGACGCATTGCGAATGGCGCGTGGCCCGAGTCTGGCTCCGGAGCGATTGGTCGTGGCGATGTCCAGCGGCACACCACTGACGACGACATCCGCTCCAGTGAGGTCGCGCGAGTATGGCACGCGGAAGAAGCTGCCAGCGCCGCCGAAGCTGTGCGAGCCGACCATTCCCGCTCCGGGTTTGCCGACGATGGCGTTGTCCCAGCTCTGCCTGTCCTGTCCTGCCGATCCTTTGTCAGTCATTGTCCGTTACTCCTCTTACTTCGCTCTTGTTACATCGCTATCGTTACTTCGCTATCGTTACTTCAATCTCGATACGCTTGAACCGCTTGAACAGCCCACTCAGCGTTGCAGCCGCAGCAGCGATGGCGTGCTGGCGGGTGCGCGTCGATGCTGCGTCAGTTGTTCGAACTCAAAGCCCAGTGCCAGCAGCCGCGCATCCGTGAACGCAGCGCTCAGCAATTCGATCCCCAGCGGCAGCCCCTCGGCAGTGAAGCCCATCGGCAACGACAAGGCTGGCAGTCCCGAATTGGCGCTGAGACTGCAGTTGTTGCCGGGCTGCTGCTCGCCGATGACCACCGGCAGCGCGCCAACCGGCGGGTATGCGAGCAGCTCCAGATTCTGAGCCTGCATTGCGGCCTCAACGGCGGTGCGCAACTCCTCCCGGGCAAGCAAGGCGGCTGTGTACAGCGCCGGATCCTGCGTAGCGGCGGCGCTGCGGGTGAGCACACCGTCCACAGCCGCGTCGTGCAGGCCGGTGGCGACGATGGCCTCCAGGCTCGTGAAGTCAGTGCTTCCAAATTCGGCAAGCCAAGCGTTCAGGTCGCTCTCGAATTCCTGTCCGATCACGCCCGAGCGCGAAATGAGATCGCTGAAACCGGGAATGCGGATGTCGACGACCACCGCTCCCTGCTCAGTCATCTGCCTCAGTGCAGCATCCAGCAACTCCTGCACG
>CAIRBI010000128.1 GCA_903876785.1 uncultured Gammaproteobacteria bacterium | reverse complement strand
TTTCATTGTCCATCAGCGCACAAAGCGCGCAGAAGCCGCCGAAGTGGATCGCAGAGAACCATAGCTCCGAGAGTGACGCGAAGACATTGGTATAGACATGGAACAAGGCGAACAGAAACGCTGCCCAGCGCAGGAACGGGGATTTCATCGGGCTCTCTGCTCCTGGTTCTGTAGGGAGTTCTGTAGGGATTGCTGTTCATCGAGCAGCAGATGCGGGGGGATTTCGAGACCCTGCTCACGGTAGTAACGCAGGGCGCCGGGGTGCAGGGGTGCAGCCAGGCCCTTGAGGGCAATCTCCAGGCGCATGTCCTTGGTCGCTGCGTGAATGTCCTGCATGGTGCCGAGGTTTTCCCAGATCATCCTGGTGATCTGATAGACAGCTTCGTCGGGGATATCGGCGCGCACCACCAGCACATTGGGAGAGGCGATGGAGCGCATCGCCGTGTCCTGATTCGGATAGGTGCCGGGGGCAAAGTCATACCAGTCCCACAGCGGGTAGCGGCTGTTCAGCGTGTCCAGTTCCTGCTGCGAGAAGGTCAGCAGGGTGATGTCATCCCCCATCTGCGCGAAGGCCTGGGTGATGGCGCTGGCGGGCGCTCCGGCAGGGACGTTGATGCCGGCCACGTTGCCGTCCTGCATGGCGTTGGCGGCCGCCTCGTAGCCCATGTAGCCGAAGGTCATGGCGCTCTCGTAGTCAATGCCGAGCTGCTCGAGAATGTAACGTCCGCTCTGATCGGCGCCGGAGTTGCGGGCGCCGAGCACGACGCGTTCGCCCTGCAAGGTGCCGAAGTCGCTGAGAGTTCCATTCTTGACCAGCTCTGTCAGCAGCACGAAGTGTTCGACGTTCAGCCACATCGCGCTGACGCTGCGCATCTCGGTCTGCGGGTTGCGTACCGGGCCTTCGCCGTTCCATGCCCAGGCAGCGAAGACGCCCTGCAGGATCGCGAACTGGGCCTCGTTGTCGCGCAGCAGCTTGACGTTTTCCAGCGAGCCGGCGGAGCTGATGGCGGAGAGCGAGATGTTGTGCGTACGTTGCAGCTGGGATTTGGAGATGGTGGCCATGGCCACGCCGATCGGATAGTAAGCGCCGCCGACGGTGGCGGTCGTGAGAATGTAAGGGCGGTTGGCGGCCAGCTGCTCCGAACAGCCGATGAGCAGGACCGGCAGACACAGTGCGAGCAGGAGGCGACGCCATTTGCTGCCGGGGCGCGATGCATGACGGGGGTTGCTGACGGATTGGTGCTGATTACCCATGCTGATCAGATCTTCTTATTGTGGCAATTGCCTGTTTTTATTGGGTTTCTGGATGAGTCTTTCAGTGATCTTCAACGCCTCCGGATGAAACCACAATTTCCCGGAAAGCACAATTGAGCTGCGACGAAGCGCTCAGCCGAAGAACCAGTAACTCGCAAAAATCGCCGTCGTGATGCCTGCAAAGTCGGCCAGCAGGCCGCAGCTGATCGCATGGCGGGTCTTGCGGATGCCGACGCTGCCAAAGTAGACCGCCAGCACGTAGAAAGTAGTCTCGGTGCTGCCCTGAATCGTCGCCGCCATGCGGGCGGCAAAGGAGTCCACACCGAAAGTGTTCATGGTCTCCAGCATCATCGCCCGCGCGCCGCTGCCACTGAGCGGCTTCATGAAGGCTGTCGGCAGGGCATCGACGAAGCGGGTGTCGACACCGAGCGCAGAAACCAGTGCGCGAATACCTTCGAGAAGGATGTCGAGACAGCCGCTGGCGCGGAATACGCCGACCCCCACCAGCATGGCCAGCAGGAAGGGGATGATCTTGATGGCGACGTTGAAGCCTTCCTTCGCGCCCTCTATGAACAGCGAATAGCAGTCGAGCTTGCGCTGGATGCCGGACACCAGGAACAGCACGATAACGCTGAACAGCAGCAGGTTGCCGATCAGGGCCGAACGGCTGGAGAGGATGTCGCCGGGCAGGCCGACGATGAAGCTGAGCACGGCGGCCATCAGCACCGCGAAGCCGCCGAACCACGCCAGCACCACCGGATCATGCAGGCGCAGTTTCTGCAGCCACGCGACGCTGAACAGACCGACCAGCGTGGAGGCCGAGGTCGCCATCAAAATCGGCAGGAAAACGGCAGCGGGTTCTGTAGACCCCTGCTGTGCCCTGTATAGAAAGATAGTCACGGGCAAGAGGGTCACTGATGAGGTGTTGAGCACCAGGAACAGGATCTGCGCATTGGTGGCGGTGTCCTTGTCCGGGTTCAGCTCCTGCAGGTCGTTCATCGCCTTCAGCCCCATCGGCGTGGCGGCGTTGTCCAGGCCGAGGAAGTTCGCGGCCAGATTCATGGTGACGGAACCGATGGCCGGATGGTTCGGCGGGACTTCTGGCATCAGTCGGGAGAATAGAGGCCCCATGGCGCGTGCGATGATATTGATGAGGCCACTGTGTTCGGCAATCTTGAACAGACCGAGCCAGAGCGCCATGACGCCGATCAGACCGATGGCGATTTCCACCGCGAGATTCGACATCTCGAAAGTGGCGGCGACGAGCTGGCTGAAGACTTCCGGATTGGTGCCCGACAGCCATTGCCACAGAGCGGCAACGAAAGCGAGCAGGAAGAAACTTAGCCAGAGAGTATTGAGCATGGCGGCCATGATACAGAAAAGCGGCCGCTGCAAGAACGCGCAGCGACAGGTTATGCAATGGCATGCGTATCAACGGCCAAGCAATAAAATTTCCCCACCAGTTTCTGAAGGATATTTGCATGAAGACGGAACGTGACAGCCACGCCGAGCCCCAGGATTCACTATTGCTCACCCCACCCGGGAGAAAGAAGCGCGGCAGGAAATGGGGGCTGGTCAGCATCGTGCTGCTCGCCGCTGCGGGGCTGTATTTCTATCTTCAGGATGACGAAGAAGCGCTGGTTGATCAGCCACTGATCGCCACCGTCACGGTGGGCGACATCGAGAACACCATCTCCTCGGCCGGCAGTCTGAAGCCGAGCATCTTTGTCGATGTCGGCGCCCAGGTGTCCGGACAGCTGCAGAAGCTGCACGTTGAAGTGGGGGACAAAGTGGAGGCCGCGCAGTTGCTGGCCGAGATCGATGCGCGTACCCAGGTCAGCCGTGTGGAGGCAAGCCGTGCGGCGCTGGCAGCGCTCGAAGCACAGGTCAGCTCGCGACGTGCCAGTCTCGATCTGTCCAGGGCCAACGCCCAGCGTCAGGAACGCCTGATGGCGGCCAACGCCACCAGCCAGCAGGACTTTGACACCGCGACGGCGAACCTCGCCAGCGCCGGAGCCAATGTGACCCAGCTGGAACGGCAGATTCAGCAGAGCCGCTCCACACTGAATTCCGAAGAGACTCAGCTCGAATTCACCCGCATCTATGCGCCCATCGCCGGCACCGTGGTGTCCATCGAGATGAACGAGGGGCGCACTTTGAATGCCAACCAGCAGGCGCCGACCATTCTGCGCGTCGCCGACCTCTCCACGATGACTGTGCAGACCGAAATCTCCGAGGCCGACATCGGCAGTATGAAAACGGGCATGGATATCTATTTCACCACATTGAGCGGCGGCAGCCGGCGCTGGATGGGAACGTTGCGACAGGTGCTGCCGACGCCGGTGATCGAAAACAACGTGGTGCTCTACACCGGCTTGTTCGATGTCGACAACGCCGACGGCGCATTGCTGCCGGAGATGACCGCGCAGGTGTTCTTCATTACCTCCGCCGCGCGCGACGTGCTGACGGTACCAATGGGGGCGTTGACCTTCGCCGCTGCGCCGCTGCCCGAGGGCGGTTTGCCTTCAGTTGCAGGAGCGCCTGCGGGCACGCCAGTGAATGCCGAGGCGGCTGCAGCAGCGATGCGGCAGGCGTTTCAGTCCGGTCAGCGTCCTCCACCCGGTGCCAACGGCGGCCGCCGTGGTCGTCCCGGTGCGGCACCCGGGGAGATGCCAGCCAGACGCGTCGCCAGCGTGCGAGTCATCGGTGCCGATGGCATCGAACAAGAGCGCAGCGTGGTGATTGGCATCAGCAGTCGCGTCAGTGCCGAAGTGATTTCCGGGCTGACCGAAGGTGAGCAGGTCGTCGCCGGCATTCTGCAGGCGGCAGCCGAGCCGCAGGGCAACAATAACAATCAGAACATGGGCATTCCGCGCGGCATGATGCCCGGGGGCTTCCGATGAGCACGGCTGTCCTCGATGGAGCGCTGCCCGATTCCGGGGATCGTTCGCCAAGCCGCGCGCAGCGGCCCGACGGCAACGCCCATAACAACACAGTTGATGATATTCAGCAGATTCCGATCATCGAGCTGCGTGGCATCCAGCGCACTTTCATCACCGGCGGCGGTGTCGAAGTGCGCGCCCTGCGCGGCATCGATCTGAAGATTCATGTCGGCGAGTTTGTCGCCATCGTCGGGCAGTCCGGATCCGGCAAATCGACCATGATGAATATCCTGGGCTGTCTGGATAAGCCCACTGCCGGCACCTATCTTTTCGGTGGTCGCGACATCCGCGATTTCGGCCCGGATGACCTGGCCTGGTTGCGCCGCGAGGCCTTCGGCTTCGTGTTTCAGAGCTACAACCTGCTGCCGCATTCCACTGCGCTGGAGAATGTCGAGATTCCCGCAATTTACGCCGGCCTGAATGGCGCCGAGCGACGTCTCAAGGCCGAGGCGCTGCTCACCTCGCTCGGGCTCGGCGACCGCATGGACCACCGGCCCAGCCAGCTTTCCGGCGGTCAGCAGCAACGTGTCTCCATCGCCCGCGCCATGATCAACGGTGGCAACATCATTCTCGCCGACGAACCGACCGGTGCGCTGGATTCCAAGAGTGGCGTGGAGGTGATCAATCTGCTCAAGGGCCTGGCACGGCAGGGGCACACCGTCATCATCATCACTCATGATCCCAAGCTGGCCGAGCACGCAGACCGCATCATTGAATTCAGCGACGGCGTCGTCATCAGTGATCGCCATCGCGACCGGCCGGATGCCCTTCATAGTGGAGCTCATGGCAGCAACAGCAAACTGCGAGAACTGCTGATGAGCCGCCGTGTGCCCTCGCCACTGGCCGGTGTCGGCGAGGCCATTCGCATGGCGCTCAGCTCACTCACCGCGAATACCTTCCGCACCATCCTGACCTTGTTGGGTATCGTCATAGGTGTCGCTTCGGTGGTGGCCATGCTGGCAATCGGGGAGGGCGCCGGACAAATGATCGTGGAGCGCATCAGTTCCGTCGGCACCAATATGCTGACGCTGCAGCCGGCGCGCGTCGAGGGGCGACGTAATGCCCCCTCGACACTGACTTTCGAGGACGCCGACGCCATTACCGAGAGCATTCCCAATGTGCTGGGGACCTTGCCTGAGATTCAGGGTAACTACACCGTGCGCTTCGGACGGCAGGACTATTCGACCACTGTGACGGCCAACACCGAGAACATGCCCGAAATTCGTAACTGGCCATTGGCCCAGGGTATCTATTTCACTCGCGACGACAGCGAGACCTATGCCTCTGTTGCAGTGCTGGGAGCCACCGTGGCCAATGAAATGTTTCCTGACGGCTCAGATCCACTGGGTGAATACATTCTGATTCGCAATGTGCCATTTCAAATTATTGGTGTGCTGACGCGCAAGGGTGGGTCCGGATTCGGCGGTGCCGACCAGGATGATGCTGTGTTCGTGCCACTCAAGACCGGCGCCTTGCGGCTGTTCGGAACACGCGTCGCGCGTTCTATCTCGGTGGCGGTAGATGATATCGAACAGATCAATGTAACCGAGGCCAATCTGGTGGAGTTCATGACCGTGCGGCATGGCACTCAGGACTTCCGTGTCTTCAACAGTGCCGAATTGCTCGACACCGTGTCGGCGTCAAAGGATATTTTTACCATGTTGCTGGGTTCGATCGGTGCAATCTCGTTGCTGGTAGGGGGCATCGGGGTGATGAACATCATGCTCGTATCGGTGACCGAACGAACCCGTGAGATCGGCATTCGCATGGCGACCGGCGCGCGGCAGTTCGACATACTCTCCCAGTTTCTCTCCGAGGCCATTGTGGTGTCCGCTATCGGCGGGGTCATCGGCGTGGCGAGCGGGGTGGGTATCGGATTGCTGCTGGCGCAGGTCGGTGCCCCCATCAAGTTTACGACCAGCCCAATGGTGGTGGCTTTCTGCTGCGCTGCGGGCACTGGTCTGGTGTTCGGATTCATGCCTGCCCGCAAGGCGGCGCGCATGGACCCGGTGGCTGCACTCGCGAATGAATAGACATTCAATTTACGGACAACTGGTAAGCAGCAGGGGCGGGACGATGAGAGAGTTGTATGGAAGAAGTGTGCGGACTGCTGCCTTGTTGTCGCTGAGCATCGCCGCGCTGACGGGCTGTGCGTTGCAGAGTGACGTGCCACCGCTGGATCAGACCGATGTGCCGGCCGCCTGGCTTGGCCCCGTCACCACCGATGCCATGGTGTGGCCGGCGGTGAACTGGTGGGAGAGCTTTGGTGATACGGAGTTGACCTGGCTGATCGCTCAGGTGCAGGCCGGCAACTTCGATCTGGCCAATAACCAGCGCAATCTGCAGGCGGCACAACTGGCCCTGCGCGATGCACAATTCAATCTGCTGCCCAGAGCGAGCCTGACGATAGGCACCGGCGCTTCCTACAGCGACACCCGCATCGATGGCGTGCAGAATTCCGGCAGCACTGGCTCGCCGTTCGATGTGGCAGGCGCTGTCAGCTACACCGACATTCTCAGCAAACCGGCGGTGTATACACAGGCGCTGGCCGATTTCGACTCACGTGCCGCGCAAGTGGCAGACGTGGCTCTCAACACGCTCGGCACGTCCGCGTCGACCTATTTTCAGCTGCTGCTGATTCGTGACAAGACCACCGCCGCCCGCCAGAACGTCACCAATGCCGAGGCCATCGCCGAGATCGCCAACGCCCGGGTGGCCGCCGGCGTTGCTGTGCCGATCGAGGCGTTGCAGCAACAGATCGCGCTGCAGCGCGAGCGCGCCTCGCTGAGCAGCCTGCTGCAGAGTGATCTGGCGGCGCGTGCCTCGCTGGCCTTGCTGAGTGGGCGGGGAGTGCAGGGTTTCGACATCGCCGGGCAGACGCTCGCCAATATCGTCGTGCCGCAGGTGCAGCCGGGCTTGCCTTCCGAGTTGTTGCTGCGCAGGCCCGATCTCGTGCAGGCCGAGGCGCAGTTGCGCAGCACCGTCGCGGGGCTGGACATCGCGCGCAGTGATTATTTTCCGAGTATCTCGCTGACAGGTGGTTTGAATGCCAGCAGCACGTCGTTGTCGGAGCTGGTGACCTCGCCGGATGTGTACTTCAGGTCCAGCGCGGCAATCCTGCAGACTTTGCTCGACACCGGGCAGCGCGCCCGCACGGTGGAGAGGACGCGACTGACGCTGGACAGCAGTCTGTCGACGTATCGTCGTACGGTGCTGGGGGCCTTCAATGAAATCGAGGTATTGCTGAGCAGCATTCAATTGCAGACTGAGCAGGTCAACGTGGCGCAGCAGAATCTCAGCGCTGCAGAGGAATCATTCCGTATTGCGCAGGTGCGCTATGAGGAGGGGGTTACCGAGTTCCAGACGGTGCTGACTTCACAGAACACCTTGTTCTCCAGCCGCAACGCTTATCTCGACAGCAAGCTGCAACAGCTCAACACCGCCGTGAGCCTGTATCAGGCCCTCGGCGGCGGTTGGCAGTTCGCGGATTAAAACTGATTTTGTGGGAGCGGGCCTTGCCCGCGATAGACTTTGAATCGTGTGGGAGCGGGCCCTGCCCGCGATTGACTTTGAATCGCGGGCGGGCCTTTATGCCCTCGGGTACGCTCCCACAGAATGCATTGCGGGAAGGCTTACGCCAGCGCGGTCTCGAAGATCGCCAGCATGCGGCCCCAGGCCTTCTCGGCCTGCGGCTCGTTGTACACCGCGGAGTCCGGCACACACCAGCCGTGCATCGCGCCCTCATACACTTCAATCTCTGCAGCAACGCCCGCCGCATCGAAGGCCGCGCGCAGCACGTTCTTGGACTCCGGATCACGCTCGTCGTCGTTGGCGGCGACCGCGATCAGCATGGACGCCTGCATGTTGGGGATACCCAGGTGCGGGCTGTCGGGGTTGGTGGTGTTCAGACCGCCGCCGTGGAACGAGCCGCCGGCACCGATGCGGTCCGGCAGAGTTGCGGCAGTTCGCATCACAATCGGGCCGCCCATGCAGTAACCCATGGTGCCGATCTTGCGGCCGGTGTCCACGGATGACTGTTGATCAACCCAGGCAACAAAGGCACGCGCGTCGGTGACGTGAGTCGTGGCATTCAGCTGGCCAGCCATGGGGCGGACGATAGCGGCGATCGCCGGGTCTGCAAAGCTGGCGCCTTCTCCTACCACGGGCGACTTGGCGCTGCGGTAGAACGGGTTCACCACCAGGACAGAATAGCCGGACTGAGCCAGGCGCTTGCCCATGGCGCGGAACGCCGGGCGCAGACCGAGAATGTCCGGCCAGATGATGACGGCGGCGTGAGTGCCGGCAGTCGGGTGCACGAAATAGCAGTCGGCGGTGCCGTCGGGTGTTGTGATGTTGACGTCCATCTCCATCACGTCCTGTGCGTTCGACACGGAGGGCAGCATCATCATCATGCCGGCGCCAGCGGTGAACTTGCCGAAGGTGCGACGGCTCATCTTCTGGTGCAGTTGCAAATACGCTTCGTTCTCTTCATTGGTATGGTTGTCACACATTCTTCTTGTTCTCCGGGTAGGCGGTTGGTTTAGATTGTTATGCCGGGCTCAGACTGGTTTTAATCCCGTTTCATTCTGAAGGGTCCAGATGCTCGGAGTGTAGGGGAAACACGCAGCAAAGTGCAGGCGCCGAGTGCATTTATTTACAGATTCTCAGCGTGCTGAGCCCACCCACGCGAGCCCCAGCCGTACGCTCCAGAAATTGGCGTCGCGGCTCTGCCGCAGCGGTGGGCGGCGCACATCCAGCGGCGTATACGAGAATGCTGCCGACACCCGCCAGTCCGGCGTCGCATGATAGACAGTGCCGATCGACAACGTGTCGAGTGATCCACTGGTCTCCAGTTCCGAGAGGTCGAGGCTGTCGAACACCAGTGCCTTGATCTTCACGTAAGGATTGGCCTGCGTCTTCGCCATGGCAATGAACGGCTGCCAGCGGCTGTTGGGAATGCGGTGCGAGGCCATGAGTTCGATGCCCTCATGATCGAGTCTTAGCCTGTCGTGAGACGGAGCCCGACAGCCAAAGGGATTCTCGGCCGAGCCCACCGGAGAGGAGGCCACGGATCGGCTGCACGTTGTGGCGCCCGAAGCTTCGCCGCGCACGGCGAACAGGCGAACCCCAAGCTGCCAGCCCTTCTGGTCAAACACAGACTTTTCCAGCGCCAGTCCGTAGATGCCTTCGGGCCGTGCCCCGTCCACTTGTACAGGGGGTGTCCACGAGGCCTCGATAGCCACACCGCCAGGCAGCCCGACGCTCACGCGGCCACGGCCGAACACCGGCGACTTGTTCATGTCCTCCAGCTTGTAGCCGCCGAAGCCAACCCGTTGCTCCTCGCGGGTGAGGTGGGGGATAGAGCCCATCTCCGCCGAGACATTCCACTGCCAAGGTGCCAGGATTTCGGGAGGCAGTGCTCCGAGATTCAGCGATGACGATAGCGTGTGGGCCATCGCCCAGCCCTCGGGGCTGTCGAAGGTCTCGCGCTCATAATCGCGCAAGATCTCCTGGGCCTGGGCTTGACTGACGAGCGTGGCCGGAGCAGTTAACCCTGCCAGGCAGGCGATCGCCAAACGCATCGTCTTTGTCATTGTGACTTCCATCCTTTCACCGCTGCAGACGATTGATAATGAAGTTGGTGATGTCGGTGGCACAGGTAGAACTGCCACTGTCGACGCAGGCGGAGGGGTTCCCCTGCGGCATGGTGTTGTTGATCTTCACCCGTAGCGGACTGAAAGTGGTGAGGCCGCTGATCAGACTCGGTCCCTGCACCGCACCGCCGCCATTGCTGCCGTGACAGCTCGCACACAGCTGTGCATAGCGGGCCTCTCCTGCCGTGATGCTCAATTGCAGCGGGTCCGGCGCAGGCGGTATGACATTGCTGACCCCGAGCACCTGCAGGTTGCCAAAGGTGATCGGGTCCTGCTTGATCAACGTCATGTTCAATTCATACAGCTGACTGCCAACCTGCGCGCTTGGGATGTAGAGGACACCGCCGTCGCGCACTCTGGCTGACTTGCTGTTCAGCGTCACTGCAGTGGAGTAGATCTGCGCCGACTGTAGCGTGAATTCGATCGGGTTGTCCTTGCTCAGTCGCAGTCCGACGTTCAACACCCCGGTGCCCGGGACATCGACAACGGGCAAGGTGAGCACGCCGGTGGCGCCATCGAAGGCGGCGTCTGCGGCCAGTGAAGGCGCTGCACCAGCCAGCCCTGCCAGCAACAGACACACGGTCAGAAGAAAATAGGTTTTCCTTGATGAATTTTGCATGAGTGTTCCATTCCCTGGGCTGGGTTGCCCGTTTATTGATTGTTGTTGCAGAACCCACGGCACGGCTGGCGAGGATATGCTGACACATAGAGCACCGATCTAGCCAGTCTGTTGCAGCTGGTTCTGATTCAACCAGCCGCATTTACACCGCCATCTCTCAGATCAGCACCAGGTGCTCCGACCCGGCGCCAGCTACCGCACGCAGTGGCACCGCATGATCAAAGGTGACAAACACCCCGGAGTGCTGCACCGCCAGCGCCAGCAGATAGGCATCGGTGAGCTGACGGGGATTGAACAGCTGTTGCCAGTCGAACGTCTGCATATCCAGAAGGGAGGCATCATCTGCCCAGAACTGGTGCTTTGCAGAGAGAGTTGCTTCACGCAGCCGTGAGGCGATTTCGAGAGGAGGGCGTGAATTGGGATAGGCCGGCTGCGACATAATGCGGATACAGCCATTCTGGGTGATGGGGCAGGATGCCCAGCCGTCGATAATATGCGTGCCTAGCCACTGCATCGCGGGTGCGTGGTGGATGTGTGAGCTGTCAAGCAGAGCGATCAGGACGTTCACATCAAGTAGTGCGCGCATCAGACACCCAGCTCGTCGCGCAACTTGTCAACCGTGGCGTTGCTGACCAGTGTGTCACTGGTTGCGGACAGAGGCCGAAAACCGAAGCTGGCTTGTGGTTCTTTTATCACATGACCTTGGGGTGGTTGAGGCGTGGAGCCCTGCAACAGGGCCTGTCGCGCCAGTGTCGAAATCACCTCGCCAGCGGTTTTACCCTGGCGCTGCGCCAGCTCCTTGATGGCGCTTAGAACTGAGTCGTCTATGTCCAGTGTGGTACGCATTAAGAAATCTCCATATTGATGCAGTGATTCTAGCGCATCAGATGCATAGATGCAAGACGCTGACTCGCCTATGTCCATCGGTTTCCTTCTGCACATCGGTGAACTGCCCTGGTGCGGTGTCGTGGAAATAGTGGCCGAGCAGAAGCTGATGTCATCGCAGGCAGAATGAAAATCGCACCAATAGCGCGCACGCCAAACCCTCGCGACCCTGTTTGGTGCAATAACTGCCGGCGAAAAGCCTGAGATTGCCGTCATTTTTCGGTTGGCATGCGCCTTGCTACAGCTACCTCGTGTGTAGTGCCACACCGTCCCACTTTCGCAACGACGTATCAGGAGACACAACCAATGCATATGATCAACGCGATTATCAAGCCCTTCAAGCTTGATGACGTCAGAGAGGCCCTCTCGGAAATTGGAGTTCAGGGAATTACCGTCACGGAAGTCAAAGGTTTCGGCCGTCAGAAAGGACATACCGAGCTGTACCGCGGCGCCGAGTATGTCGTCGACTTTCTGCCCAAAGTGAAAGTGGAAGTGGTCGTGAAGGACAGCGCACTGGAACAGACTATCGAAACCATCATCAAGGCGGCCAACACCGGCAAGATCGGCGATGGCAAAATTTTTGTTTACAACATTGAACAGGTTATCCGTATCCGTACGGGTGAGACCGACGACGATGCCATCTAACCTTTCAGGTTCAGGAGATTTCCAATGACTAACGATTCTAGAATTCCAGCCACTCTGGCAGGCAAAGTAAAACGCACTGCCTGGTGGGGCGTGGCTGCAGCAGCCACGGCTCTCCCGCAGCTCGCAATGGCGCAGGACGCTCCGGTGTACAACAATGGCGATATCGCCTGGATGCTTGTGTCGACAGCATTCGTACTGTTGATGTCCATTCCTGGTCTTGCCCTCTTCTACGGTGGCATGGCGCGGGCCAAGAACGTGCTCTCTACGATGATGCAGATATTCTCCATTTTCTGCCTCATCTCGGTACTGTGGGTGGTGTACGGCTACAGTATGGCCTTCAGTAACGGTGGCGCCTTCTTTGGCGGCCTGAGCAAGACGTTGCTGAGCGGTGTTGTTTACGACGCCAACGGCTTTTTCGTTGCTACCGCAACGTTCAGCAAAGGCGTTGTCATTCCCGAGATGCTGTTTGCCTTCTTCCAGCTCACGTTCGCTGCAATCACAGTGGCTTTGATTGCCGGTGGCTACGCTGAGCGCATGAAGTTCTCCGCCGTCCTGATCTTCTCGGTGCTGTGGTTCACCTTCTCCTACATCCCCTTGGCGCACATGGTCTGGTGGTGGCCAGGTCCTGATGCCTACACGAGCCCGGAAGTAGTAGCAGAACTGAACGCAACCGCTGGCTATCTGTGGCAGATGGGCGCACTGGACTTCGCAGGCGGCACCGTGGTGCACATCAACGCTGGTATCGCAGGCCTGGTCGCTGCCTTGTTCCTGGGAAAACGTACTGGCTACGGCAAAGTGCCAATGGCACCGCACAACCTGACAATGACCATGCTTGGCGCTTCCCTGCTGTGGTTTGGCTGGTTCGGCTTCAACGCCGGCTCCAACCTCGAAGCCAACGGTTATGCAGTGCTGGCATTCGGCAACACGCTGATAGCAACGGCAGTAGCAGCCCTCACCTGGATGGCAGCTGAGTGGATTCTGAGAGGCCGTCCCAGCCTGCTGGGCATCCTGTCCGGTGCCGTTGCAGGTCTCGTGGCAATTACCCCGGCTTGCGGCTTTGTTGGCATTGGGGGCGCTCTGGTGATCGGTATGGTAGCGAGCATCGTGTGCTTCTTCGCAGTGGCTTACGTCAAGAACATGCTGGGCTACGACGATGCCCTGGACGCATTCGGCATCCACGCAGTCGGCGGCATCGTTGGTGCAATCCTTACCGGTGTGTTCGTCAACCCGGCTCTGGGTGGCGCAGGTTATGTGGTCGATGGCTGGGTCGGTCCGACGTTCGGCTATGACTCTGGTCAAATCCTGATCCAGGTGAAAGCAGTACTGGTTGCCGTGGTCTGGAGCGCAGTAGTGACTTCTGTCATCCTTGCAGCGCTCAAGTACACCATCGGTCTGCGTGTATCGCCTGAAGTCGAGTCCACTGGTCTCGACCTCTCCGAACACGGCGAATCGGCCTCTCACAACTGAGACGGCACGCAGCCCCCTCGCTTTTTCAGCAGCAACAGCAATGCCCGTATCGCGAGATGCGGGCATTTTTTTTACTAAAAACCTGCCCAACGCGCAGTGGCTTTCCCCCGAGCCCCGCGCTTATACTCCCGGCGTCCGCCAATCCTATAACAACAATCAACGCTGACATTGCTGGCTGCCGATGACGCTGCCGACGTCACGCCCGGGAAGCCGCCATGTATCTGGTGTTTGTGCTGTTAGTTCTGATAGCGCTGATCGTGTTCGCGACAGCCAGACTCAAACTCAATCCCTTCATCACTCTGCTGCTGGCAGCCTTCATCGCGGCCTTTGCCTATGGCTTGCCCCTGCGTGACATCGAGACCACCATTCGTGGCGGGTTCGGCAGCATCATGGGCAACATCGGGCTGGTGATCGTGCTGGGCACGGTGATCGGCGTGATTCTGGAGCGCAGCGGCGCCGCGATCACCATGGCGCAGACCATCATCAAGGTATTTGGCCAACGCTTCCCGACGCTGACGATGACAAGTGTCGGGTTTCTGGTGTCGATCCCCGTATTCTGCGATTCCGGTTTTGTCATTCTCAATAGCCTCAAGCGCTCTGTCGCCCGCACGCTCAAAGCGTCCCCCGTGGCCATGACTGTCGCTCTCTCGACCGGGCTGTTCGCGACGCACACTCTCGTGCCGCCTACGCCGGGGCCGATTGCCGCCGCCGGTAACCTCGGGCTGGGCGACAACCTGGGGCTGGTGATTCTCGTGGGATTGGGGTTTGCGGTGATCGCTGCGCTGACTGGTCTGGCCTGGGCACACTTCAGCCGTCATCTGCCGAGCGCGGAGCTGGACGGCGAGGAGGCGGTCGACGGTGCGGATGAGCATGGCGAGACGGCTGTACAACCGCACGACCTGCCCGGACCCTGGCGGGCCTTCGCTCCCATCTTTGTGCCAATTCTGCTGATTTGTCTCGGATCGGTGGTGAACTATCCCGGCGCGCCTCTGGGGCAGGGCGCACTCTCCGAGGCGCTGAATTTTCTGGGCAAACCGGTGAATGCGCTGATGGTAGGGCTGGGCTGCGCAGTGCTGCTGTTGCGTGGTGCGGATCAAGTGGCGCGGTTCAGCGATTACATCGGCAAAGGGCTGGTCATTGCCGCGCCGATTCTATTGGTGACGGGCGCAGGCGGGGCCTTTGGGGCCGTGCTCGCTGCCACACCACTGGGTGATTTTCTCGGCAGCAGTCTCTCTTCTCTCGGGATCGGAATGTTGATGCCCTTTCTGGTAGCTGCCGCGCTGAAGACCGCACAGGGTTCCTCGACGGTCGCGATGGTGACGGCCTCGGCGCTGGTGGCGCCATTACTGCCGCAGATGGGACTCGACAGTGACATGGGGCGGGTACTCACGGTGATGGCGATCGCGGCCGGTTCGATGACGGTCTCCCATGCCAATGACAGTTATTTCTGGGTGGTGGCGCAGTTCAGCAGGATGGATGTCGCCACCGCCTATCGCGCACACACCGCCGCTACGCTGGCCATGGGCATCGTGACGATCATCGCGGTGCAGCTGGTCGCGCTGGTGGTTTTATGATGGCGGAGCTGTGATGGTGCTGCGATGAAGGTGGTCTTGTGAGAGTGCTGATTGCGCCGGATTCGTTCAAGGAGTGCCTGAGCGCGCAGGCCGTGGCGGGCGCCATCGCCGAGGGCTGGCGCCGGGCAGCACCGCAGGATGTGCTGGTGGAGATGCCTCTGGCCGATGGCGGCGAGGGCACGACGGTGGCGCTGGTCAACGCGGGTGCGGGCACGCTGCACGCCTGCACAGTCACTGGCCCGCTCGGCACCCCGGTCACTGCCCACTACGGGCTGATCGACGCTGGGGGCACGGCCGTCGTGGAGGTGGCAGAGGGCAGTGGTCTGCACCTCGTGGCGCCGGAGCAGCGCGATGCCCTGCGCGCCTCCAGCAGCGGCACCGGCGAATTGATTCTCGCGGCGCTGCAGAGCCGGCCCCGGCGCCTGATTATCGGGCTGGGTGGCAGCGCGACCACCGATGCTGGCGTCGGTCTGCTGCAGGCACTGGGCGCACACTTCACGGATGCACAGGGTCAGCCTCTGGACCCCGGTGGCGGAGCACTGATCAATCTCGCCCATATCGACATTGCGCCCGTAGTGGAACGCTTGTCCGGCATAGACATTATCGTGGCGACCGACGTGACCAATGATCTGCTTGGGCAGCGCGGTGCGGCAGCGGTGTACTCCCCGCAGAAGGGCGCTTCGGCCGTCCAGGTGGCGGCGCTGGAGCGAGGCCTGCAGCACTATGCCGCGTGTGCCCGTGCGCACGGGCTTGTCGTGGACGGATTTCCCGGCAGTGGCGCAGCCGGTGGTATTGGCGGATCGCTTGCCGGCTTGCTTAGGGCCCGGATCGTGTCCGGCGTAGAGATGGTGATGCGTACAGTGGGGCTGGAGCAGCAGCTGTGTGAGTCCGACCTCGTCATCACGGGCGAGGGCAGTCTCGACGCTCAGAGTGCGGCGGGCAAGGTGCCTGCGGGTGTCTGTCGACTGGCGCAGCAGCATGGCGTGCCAGTGATTGCGCTGGCGGGGGTGGTCTCTGCGTCGTTGCAGGCATTGCACGAGCACGGGCTCACGGCGGCGTTCAGCATCGCTCCGGGTCCGTTGACACGCTCGGACGCACTGATGAATGCTGCACAGCACATTGCCAGAACTGCCGAGCAGATCGCGCGCCTGGTGCACGGCGTTCGGTTCTCATAAATTTGTAGGGAAAACGTTCCAGAACAACCACCATTGCCGGAGTAATAGAATGCCAATACGTCTCCGTTTGCCCCGTTCGACCGTCGCCGCACTGTTGGCGGTTATTGTGTCACCCGCGCTCCTCGCGCAATCATCAGCGCAATCATTGGCGCAGTCATCAGCGCAGGAGGTGCTGCGCCTCGACCACTACGTGCAGGTGGTGTCGAAGGCGCCGTCGATGGAGGGCGAGATGGCACGCATCTATGTGCGTGAACGCACTCTGCCGGGAACGCCACTGCGCAGTGCCGATCTTGAGGGCAAAGTGGTGCTGTTCATTCACGGCGCGGGCACGCCGGCCGAGGTGGCCTTCGATGTGCCGATCGAGGGCTACAGTTGGATGGCCTATCTGGCCGAGGCGGGTTACGACACGTTCGCCATGGACACCACGGGTTATGGTCGTTCGACGCGGCCCCATGTGATGAATGATCTGTGCAACCTCTCCGAAACGGCGCAGCAGGATTTCATTCCCGGCATGTTGTCAGCGCCCTGTGCGCCGAGTTACCCGTTCACTGCCACGACGATCGAATCGGATTGGCACGACATCAACGCAGTAGTTGATTACCTGCGGGAGATGCGTGGCGTCGACACCGTGCATCTGGTGGCCTGGTCCCTTGGCGGGCCGCGCGCGGCAGGTTATGCGGCGCTCTATCCCGACAAGGTCGAGCGTCTGGTGCTGCTGGCCCCTGCCTACAGCCGCAACCGCGCTGCCACGCCGGAGGCAGTGCCGGTGCCAGGTGCCGCATTCACCAAACAATCGCAGCTCGACTTCGATAATGGCTGGGACCGTCAGATCGCCTGTGCCAATCAGGTCGAAGCCCATGTCAGACCCGCCGTGTGGCAGGACATGCTCGCCTCCGATCCGGTCGGTGCTACCTGGGGCACCGGCGTACGTCGTGCACCGAACACGCCGATCTGGGGCTGGACCCGCGAGGTCGTCGCTGCCACCAAAGCGCCGATGCTGCTGGTAACGGGCATTCACGATGCTCAGGTGCCACCCGCCCGCGTCAACGAAATGTACGAGGATCTCGGTGCCAGTGAGAAGGTGTTGCTGGATCTGGGTTGCTCCTCCCATAACGCCATGTGGGAGATCAACGCGCCACTGCTCTTCGATGCCTCGCTGCAATGGCTGCGCGACGGCACGGTGGATGGGCAGAGCAATGGCATTGTGCGCAAGGGCTATTCTGAGTAGCTTATGGAATAAAGGGGGTCAGGAAATAGCGGGGTCAGAGTAAAAATACAGTACGGTATTTTTACTCTGACCCCTTTATCCCTCAATCAATACCCGTCATGTTGTTTTCACAGGAGTTATCCGGTTCATGAAATTCTCAGGATTGTCTGTACTTCTCTGTCTTGCACTCACCAGCATGAATGCGGCTGGCCAGAACAGCGCCTCGCAGTCCATCGAGGACGAGGCGGTCGCCTGGCTGCAGGAGTTTGTCCGCATCGATACGGTCAATCCGCCGGGCAACGAATATCGTGCCGTGGAATTTTATTCGCGCATCTTCGAGGCCGAGGGCATTGCCTTCGAGACTGCCGAGAGCGCACCGGGGCGAGGCAAC
>CAIRBI010000127.1 GCA_903876785.1 uncultured Gammaproteobacteria bacterium | reverse complement strand
TTCACGCTGCAGATGACCAACAACCGCATGCCGCGCTGGCTCTCCGAGGGCATGTCCGTCTGGGAAGAGCGCGAGGCGCGCCCGGAGTGGGGGCGCCGTCATGGTATCGAACTGGTGCGCGCCGCTGCGCAGGACAAGCTGCTGCCTGTGGCCAATCTGAACGAGGGGTTCACCAATGCCGAGAGCAATGAGGACCTTGGCTTCGCCTACTTCCAGTCCTATCTGGTGGTGGACTACATCGCCAACGAGCACGGCTTCGACAAGATGATCGAGCTGGTGAAGCAGTACGCGTTCATCAAGGAAGAGTCGGTGATGTTCGAAGAGGTCTTCGGCATGCCGATCGATCAGTTCGATGCCGCCTTCCGCAGCTGGGTCGAGCGCCGTGTCAGCGAGATCAACGTCTATGTCCACAACGAGGACACTCCGGATGAGGGAGAGGCGCACGGCCACGGCCAGCGCGAGAACTCCAGCGCGGTGCTCGCCGAGCTCTACAACAACGCCTCGCTGAAGCAACACATGCGGCAGCGCGTGCAGGATCAGCCACGCGACTTCCAGGCTCACCTGCAGCTCGGCATCGTGCTGTTCAAGGAAGACAACTTCGCCGAGGCCAGAACCCATCTGGAGCTTGCCCACCAGATCCTGCCGGACTATTCCGCTTACCCCAGCCCCTCGGCCGTGCTGGCGCAGATCTACGAGAAGGAAGGCAATCACGCCGCCCGGCTCGAACAATTGAAGATCATGTTGGAGAACCAGCAGCATGATTACGACGCTCCGCTGCTGCTGGCACGCGAGGCGCTTTCGGCCGGGGACGCGCAGCAGGCGCAATACTATCTGGACCGCGCGATGGCGGTGACGCCGTATCGCATCGAAGCGCATCAGGTGAGCGCGCAACTGGCCCGGCAGATCGAGGATGCCCCGTCGGCGGTCCGCGAATATGAAGTGCTGGTGAAGCTGGACAGGAATGACCCGGTGGAGGCGCACACGAATCTTGCCGAGGCCTATCTGGACAATGGGCAGCGCGACGAGGCGCGGATCAACATTCTCAGTGCGCTGGAGATTGCACCGAGCTACCAGCGGGCTCAGCAGGTTTTGTTGCAGGCGGTCGAGGCGCGGCAGCCATGAACCCGCTCCGCAGTGGCCTGGGTAAGAACAGTGTGCTGATGGCGGCACTGTTGCTCAGTCCGTGGCTGCCTGTGGCGACATTCGCACAGAACGACGCACCGGTTGCCGGTGGCGATCGATCGCGCGCAGACCCTGCCGACAACGCTGCGATGCCGCTGGAATTTGATCCACAGTCCTTCTTCGAGATGGATTTGCTGGGCGGAGCTGCTGACGAATCGGTGCCTGCCGAGTTCACCTGGATTCGCGGGCGTTACACCAACTATGGTGGCGGTCGCAATCGCCGTGGCGGTGGGGGTGGGTTTGGGGGCCGCGGTGGTTGGTGGGATACGGATTTTCCCGATGCCGAGTCGAACCTCCTGCGCGGCGTGCAGCGTTACACCAACATCGACACCAACAGCCAGAGCCACGACTGGCTCGATCTCACCGACCCGCGCTTGTTCGAGCACACCTTTCTTTACATGAACATGAAGCGTGTGCCCATCGGCTCTGTCTCCACCGGCCCGAACTTCAGCGCGGAGGAGGTTGAGTCTCTGCGGGAGTTCATGGCCCGTGGTGGTTTCGTGCTGCTGGACGATTTCTGGGGTGACGCGCACCTGGAGGATTTTCAGAACGAGATGGTGAAGCTCTACCCGGATCGGCCGCTGGTGAAACTGGATACCAGCCACGAACTTTTCCATGTTTTCTTTGATGTGAATGAAGTCGTGCAGGTCCCCGGTCGCGCAGTCACCTGGGACTTCAATGGCGGCTTCAGTCTCGACGATCCTGACTATCCACCTGCGGTCTACGCGATTCTTGATGACGATGGCCGTGTTATGCTGGTGGCCAATTTCAACGCGGATCTGGGTGATGGCTGGGAGCACACTTTCTATGAGCCCTACCCGACACGATACAGCAACGAGGCTTACAAGATTGCCATCAACTATCTGATATACGCATTCACACATTAAGCAATAAAAACACAGGACTTACTCATGTCAGAAATAGAAAACATTGCAGAGGGCACTGTCGCGGGACTCGAGAACCAGGACGATCTGGCGCTGGTCAAGAAGATGCAGGACGGACGTGACCAGATCATCACCGAAATCAAGAAAGTGATCATAGGGCAGGAGGCCGTCATCGACGAGTTGCTGATCGCCCTGTTCGCGGGTGGTCACTGCCTAGTAACCGGTGTGCCGGGGCTGGCCAAGACGCTGTTGATCAAGACCGTTGCCGATATTCTGCAGGTGAAGTTCAGCCGTATTCAGTTTACGCCGGACCTGATGCCGGCCGACGTGGTGGGTTCCGAGATCGTGGAAGAGGTCGACGGTCAGCGGCGTCTCAAATTCGTGAAAGGGCCGATCTTCACCAACATTCTGCTTGCGGACGAAATCAACCGTACTCCGCCCAAGACCCAATCCTCATTGCTGGAAGCGATGGAAGAGAAACAGGTGACCGCAGGCGGGGTGACCCACAAGATGGCGAAACCGTTCTTCGTGCTGGCCACTCAAAACCCGATCGAGCTGGAAGGCACCTATCCCTTGCCGGAAGCACAACTCGACCGCTTCATGTTCAAGATCGAACTGGGCTACCTCTCGGAAGACGATGAGGTCGCTGTGGTCAGCAACACTACGCGCATCGTCGACAATACTGTCGCCCATCCGCTGAATGGCGATGACATCCTCGAATTCCAGCGCATCGCCCGTCAGGTTCCAGCCGCGCAGGCGGTGATTCGTTATGCCGTGCGGCTGGTGCATGCGTCGCGTCCGAACAGTCAGGTGGCTCCCGATTTTGTCAACGACTGGGTGGCGTGGGGAGCTGGTATCCGCGCGTCGCAAAACCTGGTGCTCGCCGGCAAGGTGAGAGCTTTGCTGAGCGGGCGCTACAACGTCTCCTATGGTGACATCCGCGCGCTGGCCCCGGCTGTGCTGCGGCATCGTGTGTTGTTGAATTTCCATGCCGAGGCCGAACGCATCACCACCGATGACGTCATCAAGCGTCTGCTGGCCACGATTCCGGAACCGACAGCGGACCTTTAGCATGGCGTCGAACACGACATTCATTGATCCCACGGTGCTCGCCAGTCTGGATAATCTGGAGTTGCGCGCCCGTGTGGTGGTCGAAGGTTTTCTCTCCGGTCTGCACAAGAGCCCGCACCGTGGCTTCAGTGTGGAGTTCACCGACTATCGCAATTATTACCGTGGCGACGACATGCGTCATGTCGACTGGCGGCTGTATGCGCGCAGCGACAAGTTCTACATCAAGCAATACGAGGACGAGACCAACGTCCGCTGCTACATCGTGCTTGATTCCAGTGCCTCGATGGGCTACTCCTCCGGTGGCATGAGCAAACTGGAATATGGCATCACGCTGGCTTCGGCGCTGGCCTACTTCATCATGCGTCAGCGCGATGCGGTGGGGCTGATCACGTTCGACGACAAGGTCAACGATTACATCCCCGCGCTGTGCCGTCAGCCGCACCTGGTCCGCATCCTGCGTGTGCTCGCAGGTCTGAAGCCGGGCGCGGCGACCAATATCGTGCGGCCATTGTCTGATCTCGCGGTGAACCTGACCCGCAAGAGTCTGGTGATTCTGATCAGCGATCTGCTTGAAGACGAGGTTGCCACTATCAAGACGCTGCAACGCCTGCGCTCCATGGGCAACGATGTGATCGTGTTTCAGGTCATGGACAATGCAGAGCTGAATTTCACCTTCCACGAGGCCACCGAATTCATCGATGTCGAGACCGCCGAGACCTATATCACCTCGCCAGCGGCCATCCGGGATGCCTATCTGGAGAACATCAACAAGTTCCTCGCCTTCTGCAAGAAGCAATGCCAGAGCAGTGGGGTGGACTATTGTCTGGTCAATACCTCGCAGCCTCTGGATGGTGCGCTGACCTCTTATATATCACGTCGCGCGAGGAGCCGCTGAATGGCCTTTCTCACGCCCCTGTTTCTGTTTGGCCTGCTGGCTGCCGCGATCCCGATCGCCATTCACCTGATTCGCAAGGAGAAGCCGCCCAAGCTGATGTTCAGTACGCTGCGCTTTCTCAAGACCACTTCGAAGAAGCTCATTCTGTTTCAACAGATACAGCAGTGGCTGCTGCTGTTGTTGCGCGCGGCGGTGATCTGCCTGCTGGTGTTTGCGTTCGCCCGTCCACTGTTTGACAGCAGCATCGCCGGGCTGGTGGATGCCGAGCCGGAATCGGCGGTAATCCTCCTGGATGTCTCGATGAGCATGCAGTATGAGGAGCGCTTCGAGCAGGCACGCGACGCGGCTCGAACCTTCATTGCCGAGATGGCGCCGGGCGATGAAGTGGCGGTGATCGCCTTCGCCGATGCCACCATCAGCGTGCGGGAATTGAGCAGTGATCTGGAGGGTGCCCGTGCCTTCGTGGATACGCTGGCAGAGCCCGCGTTTGCCACTACCCGCTACATGCCGGCCCTGCGCCTCGCCAACGACATGCTGGAATCATCCCGCCACGAACGTCGCACTGTGCATCTGATCTCCGACTTCCAGAGCGCAGGACTTGGGAATGACGATTCCGGCTGGATGTTGTCGCCGGGCGTCCAGTTCAGCAGCAGTGATGTGGGGGAAGGACCGTCACGCAATCTGCTGCTCACCGATGTCCGTTCGCCCGATCAGCTGATCGAGAACCGCAACGAGTACGAAATTCTGGCGCGAGTCCGCAGCACCGGCAGTGTGCACATCGACGATGCCGAGGTGCGCCTCGTCATGGATGGCCAGGAGACTGCACGGATCCCCGTGGACCTGCGCGACAAGTCTGAGGAAGTGGTGCGTCTGCCAGTGGTGTTCGACACCGCCGGCACTCATCGTGGCGAGATCAGTGTTGGTGGCGACGACTTTGCCATCGACAACACCTTTTACTTCACCGTTGATGTGATGCCGCGCATCAGTGTGCTGCTGGTCAACGGCGAGCCCTCGCCGAACTGGTATGAGGATGAGGCGCACTGGATGTCATTGGCGGTAGGCGCCAGCGAGGATGCACCGTTTGTGGTAACAACGGCCACCTCCGCGGAACTGAGCGCCGCCACACTGGCTACCCACGATGTCGTGGTGCTTTTGAATGCGGGCAGCGATCTGAGTACTTCGCAGGCCACTGCCCTGACCGACTATGTGCAGGAGGGCGGCAGTGTGCTGATGGCGCCCGGTGACCGCGTCAATGGTCCGCAGTTCAATCAGCAGTTGAGCGCGATCAGTCCAGCGACACTTAACGAATCCATCCGGCTGGCAGGCGGCGACTACCTGATGATCGCCGACATGGACAGGCGTCATCCCGTTTTGCTGCCACTGGATACCGAGTGGGGTGTGCGCTTCGAAGGCTACTGGAATGTCGAAGCTCAGGCCGATGCAGACACGCTCATGCAATTCGACAATGGCAGCCCGGCGCTGCTGGAGCGCGTAGTGGGGCAGGGGCGGGTGATGATGCTGGCCTCCGCGCTGGACACCGAATGGAACAATCTGCCACTTCAGGGCCTCTATCTCCCCTTCATTCACGAGTCTCTGCGCTATCTGGCGCAGGCCTCCATGAAAGAGCGTGCTTACCGGATAGGGGATGTCATTGATCTGACCTCCGCCGTCCCGGAGGACGCAGTTGTCACGGTGGTGTCTGCTGCCGGTGAGGAGTCAGTGCTGGGGGCGGCAGAGCGGACCCTGACTGCCAGCAGTATCGGCTTTCTGCGCATTGAGGCAGAGGGTGAACCACAGTTCTATGCGGTGAACGCAGATCCCGAGGAATCGGTGCTGGAGAAGCTGGCGCCTTCTGCGCTGCAGGACTTGATTGTGAATCCGGACACAGAACCGCAGCAGACCGCCGAAGTTCGCACCGCACAATTGGTTGCAGAACTGGAAGGGCCGCAACGCGTCTGGTGGTGGCTGTTGATTCTGGTGATTTTGATGCTGCTGGCAGAAACGCGGATAGCCAATACCACTTATCGTTGACAAGCAGAGGTGAAAAACCGGGTGGGAACTTTCAGAAATTGATCTGCCCGGCAGCGCGTGCCGGGTGATCGGAATTTGGGTCGCTAAGGCGTCGAACTGAAAAGCTACTCAGTGTTTTAGAAAAGGGGGGGAACAAAGAATGTCTTGAAAGCCCTTCGCCTTAGCTGTTCAAGGTCAGTTGAACACTATCCTTAGTGTCGGTCGCCCGAGAAGTGAATCGATGGTATCACAGCGATTTTTGCGAAGACTTCCCGGGTTAAAAAATATCACAAATATAATTGCGTTCCAGAAACGCCCGCGCTATCTCTCCTCGCCATTAATACCCTTCCGTCTCGGTCTCGGTCTGCACTGAATCAGTGCGCTTAAAGAAAGACATCAGGACTCTGCACCCGATGTCTTTGTCCTTGATGTCTTTGTACCCGGCTTTCTTTGAAAGCGAACATTCGTTCAGATTTCCTGATCATGCGCCTGCTGATCAGGCGCCGAATCCTGGTTCTCTGCGCGCTGCTGGCGGTTCACTGTTGCGCGACAGGCTGCGACGAATCGCGGTCAGGTAGCCACGCAACTTCATGGGCAGAGCCAGCATCGCGGGCGTCACTATCAATGTCAGAATGGTACCGAAGCCCATGCCGAAGACGATTGCGCTTGCCAGTTTCACCCACTGGGAAGTGATCGGGCCGCCTACTTCGATCTCTGCGGTGATCAGATCCACCGACACATGCATAGCCAGTGGCAGCAGGCCGAAAGCTGTGGTGAAGGTCGTCAGGAACACTGGGCGCAGCCGCTGCACTCCGGTCTGCACAATCACTTCCTGCAGGTCCCATTCCGGGCGTGTTCTCCGCAGATGATTGAATGTGTCGATAAGAATGATGTTGTTGTTCACGATGATTCCCGCCAGCGCGACGATCCCCACGCCGGTCAGGATCACGCTGAAGGTATCGCCCGTAATCAGCAGCCCGAGCATGACGCCAGTTGTCGACATCAGAACCGCCGAGAGAATCAACAGGGCCTGATAGAAGCTGTTGAACTGCGTGACCAGCAGAACCGCCATCAGTGCCAGTGACAGTGAAAAAGCCTGCATCAGGAAGGCCATGGACTGTTCTTGTTCCTCATTGGCACCTCGGAACTGGTAGTTCACCCCCGGCAGCAACGGGTTGTCGTCCAGCCACTGGCGAATCTCCTGCAGCTTGGTGTCCATGATGACTCCCTGCGCCGGATTGCCACGGATGTAGATGACCTTGTTGCCGTCGACACGCTGGATCGAGCTGACCTTGGGGCCTGGCTCGCGCGTGATGAAACTGCTCACCGGAGCCGGGCCGCGCGCAGTGTTCACCAGAATGGTATCAATCTGCTCCAGACCACGGTATTCCTCTGGATAGCGAATACGGATGTCTACTTCGTCTTCTGTGTCATCGGGGCGGTAGTCGCCCATGAAGACGCCGTTGGTCATCAACTGTACCGCAGTACCGACTTCGGCGATGTTGGCACCGAACATGGCTGCGCGAGCACGGTCGACATTCAGGCGCCATTCGATACCGGGAATTGGAGTAGTGTCATCGATGTCGATGAGGCCGGTCATCCCGCTTTCCAGATGGGCACGCAGGCGTTTGCCTTCGGTGATCAGGTCATCGAGATTGTCGCCATAAAGTTCGATCTGCAGTTCCTTGCCCACGGGCGGGCCCATTTCGATGGTGGAAATCTCGGCCTTCAATCCCGGAATGTCGCGTATGGCTTCCCGGTACAACTCTTCGACCTCGAAGCCATCGGCATCGCGAATGCGTCTGTCCGTCATTTCCACGAAGATGGTACCTATCAGGTCTGGCGCCGCACCCTGACCGCCACCCAGGCTTTGCCCGGCGCCAGATTGTGTGACGATATTCTTGATATGGCCAACCTCGACAATGCGCTTCTCGACATCGACGACCATGTCGCGAATCTCATCGGGCGAGTAGTTGCCGCGTGCGAAGACCTGCACGCGCGTCTGGTTTGGCTCTACGGCGGTAAAGAATTCGAATCCTGCACCATAGTTGACGTAGGCGTAGACGATACTCACCAGCGTGGTGACACTGGTCAGGAATATCAGGCCGGGTGCCCGCACCGCTCCGCGCAGCACGGCGCCATAGAGGCGGTTGACACCGGTCAGATGTGCGGTATCGACCTCGTCGTAGCTTCCGGAGCGTTCCTTGCGCTTTACCGGCGTATGGCTGCCGAACAGCGCACCGATGACTGGCGCGAAGAGCAGGGCGTACAGCAGCGATCCGACCAGCACTGCAAACACGGTGATTGGCAGATAGCGCATGAATTCACCGGCGATCCCGGGCCAGAACATCATCGGCAGGAAGGCTGCGAGAGTCGTAAGCGTCGAGGCCATGATCGGCCAGAACATGCGATTGATGGTCTCTATGTAGGCGTCCGTCCGGGAATATCCCTCGGCTATCTTCGTATCGGCGAATTCCACCATTACGATTGCGCCATCGACGAGCATCCCCAGCCCGAGAAGCATCCCGAATATCACCATGAAGTTGTAGGTGAATCCGAGCATCGAAATGATGATGAAGGCGAAAAAGAACGAGAAGGGCACCGCCATGGCAACCACGATCCCGGAACGCACGCCCACCGCAGCGATCACCACGATCAGCACCAGCACGATAGAGGAGACCATGTTGCCCTGCAGACCGAGGTTCTGTTCAAGCACCATAGGGACGGTATTGTTCATATAGGAAATGGTCACGGCGGGAGGCAGGTCCGGCAGCATGGCCTTGACGATGACGTCGATCTTTTCCATCGCAGCGATCAGGTTGGCACCCTTGCGTTTCTGGATGGTGATGGAAATGGAACGTTCTCCGTCTGCGAACGAGTAGCGCTGCGCATCTTTGAAAGTGCGGCGGATTTCGGCGATGTCGCTGAGTGTCAGTACCCCGTTATTGTTGGCGGCGATGGGCAGGTCGAAGAGGTCCTGCTCAGTCTCGATCAGGCCGGGCAGTTTGACCGAGAAACTGCCCTGACCGGTATTGACAGCACCGGCAGGGATCAGACGGTTGTTGTTGTTCACCGCCTGCACGATCTGCTGATTGGTCAGACCATAGGTTTCCAGCTGGGCAGGGTCGATGATCGCTTCCAGCAGTTCTTCGCGATTGCCGACCATGTCGGCGCTCAGGATTTCCGGCAATGTTTCGATCTCGCGCTGCAGATCCTGCGCGACCTGCAACAGCACGCGCTCGGGAACCCCCGCGCCGCTGATTGCAATCTGGACGACCGGCGCGGTGGCGGCAGACACCTCCTGCACCAGCGGCTCTTCGGTGGAGCTGGGGAATCTTGCCTTGGCCTTGTCGATGGCGGCGCGGGTTTCGAGCAGCGCCTGACTGGCGTCAAAGCTCACATCGAACTCCACGATCACGGTCGCAGCGCCTTCGCTGGAGAAGGAGCTGATCTGGGTGACGCCTTCGATGGTCTTCAATTCTATTTCTGTGGGCTTGGCCAGCAGGCGTTCAGCATCTTCCGGAGAAATACCCTCGTGGATGATGGTGGTGATGACGATAGGGACAGTCACATCCGGGTTCAGCTCCACAGGGATCGACAGATAGGACACGAAGCCTGTCAGCATGATCATTACGAACACACTGAGGGTGGTTCTTGCCCTGGAAATCGCGGCTTTTATATAAGTCATGGCATGAATCCCTGCTTATTGTGCTGATTCGTTGTTAGTGGACCAACTGGAGTCGGCATTGACCGTTTGCCCCGGGAAGACGATTTCCTGGCCCAGGGTGATCACCACGCTTTGTTCTGGCAACCCGAGAACCCACATGCCTGGGTCGAGACTGGAGTTCTCACCAACCACCACCACCGGCGCGAATTGCACAACGTTGTTCTGATCCAGCGTCTTGACGCCCATGATGCCTTCATCATTCAGGGTCAGTGCCGATGGAGGGATCAGATGAGCGCGCGTCTCGGCACCCGCAATATAGATCTCGGCAGTGATGCCCTGGCGTATGGAGTCATAACCACTGTTGATTTCAACTTCGATGCCGTAACTGCGCGCACTGGTGTCAGCGGCGCGGGACACATAGGTCAGTTTTCCTTCGACTGTTTCACCGCTCAGCAGAGTCGCCGTGACCGGTGCCCCGAGAGTGAGTTTCCCCACATCCGTTTCTGGAACCTGTCCGATCAGCAACATGGGAGAATCGTCGAGCAATGAGGCACACGTGCCCCCCATGTCCATCAGATTCCCAACTTCCACGGCACGGGTTTCCATGATGCCGGCGAAAGGCGCGGTGATACGGGTCCTGTTCAGATTCAGCTCCGCGCGAGTCACGGCCGCGGTGGTGGCATCCAGTGCCGCCTTGAATTGAGCAATGCCAACGCGCGATTGCAGGCCGCGCTCCTGAAGATCGAGTGCGCCGTTGTACTCCATCTGGGCCTCTTCCTGACGGCTGCGAGCCTCCTGCAGATCGGCCGCCCGAGTATCGACAGCGATCTCGCACAGCAGATCCCCGGCTTCAACCCGAGCTCCGCGCGCTACCGGTGTGGCGACGACACGTCCCGACACTTCGGCGCGCACATCGACGTGACGGAAGGCTTTGGTCTGGCCGCGCACGCGCACGCGCTCCTGATAGTTCTGCGCACTGATGCTGGCAACCCTGACCGTGAAGCTCTCATTGTCGTTGGTGATGGTCCCATCATTGCCCACAGCATTGATGGTGGTGTCGTTCTCGGGAAGTGCGAAGCCGTCGTCGAACGCTCCGCGCTCGCGTGGCAACAACATCCAGATCACCACGACCACTGTCAGACCGATGGTCACTGCGTACTTTGATTTCACTTCTGTCTCCAGGTTTGGGGGTGCGGACAATATCTTTTCCGATCTTCACGCGCAGTCATTCACTGCACGGTGGCGCCGGTTTATTTTTGAATTTGGGGGTTAGAGCATCGGCGATGGGTATTACGCTCGCATCATGGTCGTAGCTCAGTTCACTGTGTAAATAATTCAGGCGGTTAGAGAGGTTTATTTTGCGGACTTGGTATTCAGAGTGGATCGGGGCCAATCAATGGCGCGAAAGTATAGCGTGCCTGTCGACCCAAACGATGCATTTTTAGTGTTACGCATTGTAACCAGCCAGCCGTTCATTGCAACGCAATTCAACGTCTTCGCTCGCGTTCTGGCGAGAGTTGTGGAGTAGAATCCGGCAAGCTTTCAAGAAAGGTATCTGCGCTATGAAAGACATCAGGAAAAAAGTGGCTATTATCACAGGATCTGGGACAGGCGTAGGTGCCGCGACTGCCAGATTACTGGCGTCACAAGGTTGTCATGTTGTGATCAATTACAGTCGCAGTGCGGATGCAGCCGAACAGGTAGCGAAGGCCTGCGCAAGCCTCGGCGTCGAGACGCTGGTGTGCAAGGCCAATGTGGCCAACGATGCCGAGTGCCGGGCAATGGTGGATCAGGCCCTGAGCAAATGGGGTCATGTGGATATTGTGGTCAATAATGCTGGAACGACAAAGTTCTGTGAGCACAGCGATCTTGAGGGGCTCGATGCGCAGGATTTTCAATCAATCTACGCAGTGAATGTGATCGGTCCTTATCAGATGATCCGGGCCGCAGCGGCAGCCATGCAGGCACAGCAGCAGGGCGGGGTCGTGGTGAACGTCGCCTCGACTGCAGCCATCACCGGCGTCGGCAGTTCAGTTGCCTACGCGGCATCCAAGGGCGCGCTGGTCACCATGACGCTGTCGCTGGCCCGTGCGCTGGGTCCGAAGATTCGTATCAACGCCGTCTGCCCCGGTTTCATTCAGGGCGACTGGTTGCGGGAAGGACTTGGCGATGCTCAGTACGAGGCAGCGAAACTGCACAATGAACGCAATGCCCCGTTGGGAGTGACTGCCTGTCCTGACACGGTCGCAGAGGCGATCCTGCATTTCATTACCGGGCCACAGATTGTCACCGGAGAAACGCTGATCGTCGACGGTGGCAGACATCTGAATTCAGTGCCGCTGATGCGGCGTTGAACTTCACCGTTCTGAAAATCAGAGTCTTGTTTTGCCTGCGGCGCCGCTCCAGAGTCTGCTGAAATCTAGCGCGCTACCGGCCTCTTCTGCAGTTTGCGCTGCAGCGTGCGGCGATGCATATTCAGTTGCCGGGCGGTTTCCGAAATATTGCCATCGTTCTCTTTGAGCACCTTCTGAATGTGCTCCCATTCCAGTCGACGCACCGACATCGGCCCCTGAATGGAGGCGTGATGCTCGGCAAGGTTTTCCGTGTCCAGCTCCAGAGCCGCGAGTATCTCATCGGCATCGGCGGGCTTTGCGAGGTAGTTGGTCGCGCCGAGCTTGATGGCATCGACGGCGGTGGCGATGCTGGCATAGCCGGTGAGCACCAGGATATGGGTGTGCACATTGGCTTCTTTCAGCATTGGAATCAATTCGAGAGAGGAGTGCCCGCCGAGATTGAGATCGAGAATTGCCTGGTCAAAGATGTCATCCTCTCGACTCAGCTCTTCGATGCGGGCTCTCGCATCCACCAGATTTCCCGCATGGGTGACATCATAGCCGCGCTGCCGCATGGCTCTGCCGATCACGTGCGCGAACACCTCATCGTCCTCAACCAGCAGCATCTTGCCACCGTTCATGTCGCCATTCATGCCATGCCCAGACTCACTCATCTCCAGTCTCCAGCGGGGCTCTGCACAGAGGCGTCGCCCGTGCCTTGCGGCACGCGGATGATGCTCGTTGCGCCACCCGTTTTCAGATTGAACATTTCGATACTGCCACGGCTGCGGTGAATGGCTGCGTTGGCCAGAAAGATGCCGAGCCCCATGCTGTCCTTGCGCGTGGAGATGAAGGGTTCGCCCATGTTCTCCATCACCGACTCGGGGATGCCGGGGCCGTCGTCGCCAACCGTGATCTCGATTTCATGCTGGCCGTCTCTGGTCAGGCCGGCGGTCACGGTGACGAGACTGCGCGCTGCGCGAATGGCGTTCTCGATCAGATTGATGACGGCGTGCCGCAGGGTCAGATCGGAAGAGATTCTCGCGTTCTGCGCGCCCTCGTCCAGCGTAAAACTGATGTTGGCACGAGGATGGATGTTGACGATGTAGTCGCGGATGTCATCCATGAAGGCGCTCAGGCTTCCGCTTTCCGGGTGACGTGAGTCTGATTTGTTGTAGAAGCGCGTCAATTGGCTGAGGGAATCCTTGCAGCGCATGACCTGCTGCTTGAGCAGGCTGATGTCGGCTTTGATGCTGCTGTTGTGCAACTGCTCTTCGCTCATCTTGTCCAGATCGGTGAGCAGAACCGCCATCGTCGAGAGCGGGGTTCCCAGAGCGTGTGCAGTACCCGCCGCGAGCGTGCCGATGGCAACCAATTGCTCATTGCGCATCTCGTTTTCACGGGCCTTGGCCAGTGTCAGTTCGCGACTGCGAATCGCTTCCGCCATACGGGTGACGAACAGGGTGATGAGCATGGCGCTGACTACGAAGGTGACCCACATGCCCACCAGATGCAGCTGGAAATTGGCCATGAGGTGATCGGTGTGGTCGGTCTGCAGTTCGCTGAACAGAAAGAAGGAGTACAGGGCGATGCTGGTGGTGGCAAAAATGTTGACGTAGAACTGAGTGAGCAAGGTGGCGCCCACGGCAAGCAACACCAGCAGATAGGAGATCAGGGGATTGCTGGCACCACCGGTGTTGTCCACGATCACCACGAGAAAGATCACGTCCATCACCAGATGGCCGAAGAGTTCACGCTGCGATATCACCAACTTTCTGCGCAGTCGCCAATAGCCGAGAAAGACCGAGACCAGGATGACAGCAACCGTGACGCCAATCAGCGTCAGTGGTACGACCAGTGGCGAGAAGGCATTGAAGATCAGTGCACCGACAATACTGAGGATGGTGACCAGCAGGCGCAGCAGCAGTAACCGCAGCAGGGCCTGGCGCGATGAGCTGTTGCCGCCCGCCGCCTCCGGCCGCAGAAGATGCAGAATATTGTCGCGTGCGATGCTTTTGCCGTTGGATTTTTTCATGGTCGGCATTCTACTCCAGTGGCTGGCGGTTTGCCGCTGTGTGGCTGCGTTTTTGCTCCTGTCTGGCTAACCAGTTATAGTGCTGCACCGATACCGATGCCGAGCAACACGCTGATCCTGATGAATTTCCATCTTCTTCCCTTCCCGCTGAATGTCTATGGGCAGACCCTCGCACTCGAATGCGGGCCCGGCGATGCGCAGGCGGCACTCTTGCATTTCGGACTCTTCGACGCGGCGGCCGTTGATCCCTCGGACTACCATACAGCGCAGCTGCGTGCTCAGGCACTGTTGCAGTCATACCTGTTACCCGCTCCTGCCAGTGTTCTGGAGTGGGGGTTTGGCAGCGGAGCGTTGGCGCGCTCGCTCGGTGCTCTGGGCTATCGCGTCGTAGCTCTCTCCTGCACGCCTGAGGAGTTGCGCCATGTGACGTCGGTAAGTTGCGCTGACGCGACGGATGACGTGCAGTTTCACTGTGCCGAATTCGGCCAGTGGCAGAGTACAGAGCGCTTCGACATCATGGTGCTGGAGCAATCCGCACAGTATCTCGATCCTCTCTCGCTGCTGACGCGCGCCCGGGAACTGTTGCGGTCCGGCGGTCAGCTCTTGATCGTCGACGAGTT
>CAIRBI010000126.1 GCA_903876785.1 uncultured Gammaproteobacteria bacterium | reverse complement strand
TACCGACCGACGGTATTTGGCAACGGCGGAAGACAGTCAGAAATGCGTGACGGCGATGTGTAATGTACTGATTTTTGAGATGTGTAATGCACTATCTGGGCTTTCCGCTGATGTCACTCTACGCATACTTCCAAGCCCACAGGGCTTCTCGTCCCGTAGCACAACTTGACCGGATGTCGTTTTGCACGTCAAAATGCTGCCTGGCAGTCGGCAGGGGAGGTGGCGTGACTGTTGGCGAAAGGTATCGTGCCCTCGTGAGCGGAGACCGCGAGTGAGCCCATATCTCGGGTCTTTTGGGCTTTCTTGGGCGGGGGAGTCTCAGGAACAAATCCAGGACCAGCCCAAGCGAATTGGTAACTATTGGAAGCCATCGGCGCCGCAGATGAACTAAACTCGGGAGCAGTCTGATCTGTATCGCCTTCAGCTTCGTCGTTCTTCCGCTGCCACCCGCGCCGCTTTTTTCTGGCTTGCATTTTCACCTTGAAAATACAGAGCCAATACAAATACCCCCTGTATCAGCCCTGTATTATTTTTTTAAACTTATAAAGGTGAACTTTATTTGGCTGTAAATGTTTCTCGGGTTCGGATCCCTTTCCAATGGCTCGCTTCCCTGTAAGACCCTGTCCCAGTCCGTGTTTGGCCGTGCACCCCGCACTACCACACGGGCAGCCCTTGCAAAAGCCCAAGTCACAAGGACCCTTCTTGCTTTGAGCGGGGAGCAGACACGTCAATGCCCCATACGAGTTATCCCAACCTGTTTGAGGATTGATGGTCATGGTGTCCGAGGCCGCCTGAGTATCCTCCTCCAACGCATTCCCTCGCTTTCACCATTTTGTCAGCGAGAGAGATCGAAAAGGGAAAACGTGGCCCCGCCCGGCGTGACTGTTCGAGGCGGGAGAGCGGACACAGTCGAATCTGAGTAGGAAATCGCATGCAGCTCTCCGAGATCTATGTGGAAGCATGCTCGCCTCGCCCCCCCGGCGAATACCCCAGTATAGCTGAAAAATGGCGACCAGCCATTTAACACGAGAGATTCGAATTTTATCTGGAACCGGCTCATGAACTACTGGCTAGTAGAGTAAGGACAAGCCGGGCATTACATATAGTTTCTAGCTAGAGTGCGCTCCCAGACAACGTCGGGTCGAGCGCATGCAATATAGACAGTTCCTCCTGAGTAAGTAAATAGCCGAACCAAAGCGAAGCACCCGCAACCCAATCAGAGTCGGGTTATCGGAATATATACTTATAATTATTTCGACTCTAGAGAACGCCTCGGGGGATGAAGACTAAACGACTCTTAAACATGGGACGGCTAATCAAACGTGTTTAGAGGAGACAGCGACAGCGCCTTCTGTTGAGCGTGAACGCAAGTTCGATTTGCAGACATCACCAACATCTTGGAAGGCCAGCTCGTGTCTCTAGTCGGGCGCCGAGCACTCGTATGTGTGCCGCCATCAAACCATCGATGCCCGCAACAAACCAGGCTCTGGAAGGTACGGACAGAAATTAGTTTGAATGTGTTATCGACCGGACGGATCTGTGCAGGGCGGCGCGTCCGTTGCGCCGGCTTCCGTCAGCGTTCGTTCAAATGCAGTCACGGAGTTGCAGAAACAGATATTCGATTTGCAGAAGCGAATTTGTGGCGCTCCCGGAAGGCCCTCAGAGCTAAGGACATCAGCCAACCGGAGGCCGAAAAAACCAGCAAAGCGGCCGCCAGACCGCTAGAGGTTAGTGCGTGCCTGAGTTTTCTGTAATCATACTTCTTAGTCAAGACCCGTTGCAGGTTCAGCGGGACCTCCAGAAAGTGTTCTCCGAATAGGCGATTGAGCTGCGCGCTGGAAACCGTTGCTACTGGTGGTCAGTCGAGCCGCATCTCATCCGAAACTGTTTACCTCCTGGCGACCTACCCGGCTTGCACTACGGCCTACCCGGTACATTATAATACAGCATAATATGCCAGCTTTTCTTCGTGGTCAACACCCGCCCGACACTACCGATAACGTATAGCAGAGGAGCAAAACAGTTCCGGATGATGATGGAACACACCTCGTCCCGGTAAGCCTACCGCACGGGATGCCGGAGTCAGCCACCTTCTTGGCTGGTCGAGAAATAATCATCGTCGACGGGCTCGTTTTGTAGAACGAGAGGTCAGGGCAGTGTTTCCTTTATCGGCGGCTTTTCACGACGCTCTCCGTAATATAGTTGAAAGTCATGCAACAATGCTGAAAGCCTGGAAAAATGCATAGCACCAGCCCGCGTCCGACACTGACCCCGCCGTAAAACATGCTTTAACAGACATCGGTTTTTCTGTTCGGAACTGTTCCGCGGCTCACAACGATCCGAAATCAACGTTGAACTATTACATGAGTGCCGGCACGTCCATACAGGCTCTTCCAAGTACCCGCTCGCCGGACTGCAGGTAGCCATCCTATGATTGGCAGTACTGCCACTCCAGCATAGTTTTGTTTTCCCATCAGGCACGAAAGGTCTGGGCCTATATTACAGGAATGCCAGTGGGCCCTGTAAGACTACTCCGCCACAATTTCAACCTTTTAACACACCATCCCGTGGACGTGGCGTAAGAAGCCCGCGACCGCAACGGCTGTTGAGAAGCGCGTCAATGAAACGGGTGCACTCATGAGCAGTCTTGCCCTACACTGCGCTCTCGTTGCGATGTGCGAGTGCCGGCATCAAACAAAATTAAGCGAGGTTGAACTTTTCGCATGTGTACTAGCGAATGAGCACTGTCCGTACCGAGTACCGGAGTACTACCAAATACCGAGTACTGACCGACT
>CAIRBI010000125.1 GCA_903876785.1 uncultured Gammaproteobacteria bacterium | reverse complement strand
TGGCGGGTGTGTTGATGGGAAGGCGGCTGGTTTGTGCGAGTGCAGAATTGGCCAGCAGCAGTGGGACTGCCACCAACGTCGTCATGAGCCACGTGGACAGCAATTGCCGCATCAGTAGTCGATTCCTTTCTGTACTCTGATGCCGTTATTGAATGCGTGTTTGACATCGCGAACCTCGCTGACCGTGTCGGCCATCTCCATGAGCGCGTCGCTGGCGTTGCGCCCAGTAACGATGACATGCTGGTGTGTCGGCCGTTCCGCAAGCGTCTGCAATACTTCTGCAGCGTCCAGGTACCCGTAGGTCAGCATGTAGGTCAGCTCATCGAGCAGCACGACCTGCACCTGCGGGTCACGCAGCAACTCGACCGCATGCAGCCAGGTGGCTCTGGCGGCCGCGATGTCCTTGTCGCGGTCCTGCGTCTCCCATGTGAAGCCTGTGTTCATGACGTAGAATTCCACCAGAGGGTGGTCCTTGAACAGCAGGTGTTCCCCGCACTTCCACTGCCCCTTGATGAACTGCACGACACCGCAGCGCAGGCCGTGCCCTACGCTGCGGGCCAGCATTCCGAAAGCCGACGAACTCTTGCCCTTGCCATTGCCGGTTAGCACCACCATGAGCCCTTTGTCGATGGTCGCGGCAGCAATGCGATCGTCGACCAGCGCCTTCTTGCGTTGCATCGCCTTTTTGTGGCGTGCGTTTCTTTCGTCTTGTGTGCTCATGATCGGGTCCCGGTGTTGATGGTTTACAACCTGTCAGAAGGTGGCGCGAATGCCGACATAGAGGGATCTGACAGCAGTGTTATACCCCAGCACTTCCTCATAGTCTGCGTCGGTCGCATTGTCGATTCTGGCGTAGACGTTGAGAGCGCGGGAGAGGTCAAAGCGGGCACTCAAATCGACCACATTGTAATCCGCCAGCGCCACAGAGCTGCCGAAGAGCGAGTCGACAGTGTCCTGTGAGCGACGGTAGAAACCGCTCAGATGCAGACGTTCATTGGCACTCTGCCAGGATAGACCGAGGTTGGCGAGCTTTCTGGGACGCAGAAAGCGCTGAGTGCCGTCGGGCCGCAGAGCCTCGTTGAAGGTGTAGTTGCTATTCAGCGTCAGTTGAGCAGTCAACGGCAGGCTGGCGGAGAGCTCTACGCCCTCCGAGGTGCTCTTGCCGACATCCTGCAGATAACCGGAGTAAGCGTTAAGGTCGAACTGAATCGCATCCTCGATTTTTTGATCGAAATACACGGCCTCCAGGTGCAATCCGGCAGGTGTGTAGTATTCCACTGCCAATTCGTATCCGGCACTGATTTCCTCTGTCAGGCTGACCAGCGAAGCGGGTGGTCGGGCGGACCTTCCTCGGTTATAGGCGGCTTCGTAGGGGCTGGGGGCGCGGAATCCGGTGCCCAGGCTCGCGCGCAGTTTCAGCTCCGCGTTGTTCTGCATCCCAATCAGGTAAGCGCTACTGATGCGGTAGCTATTGTGATTGCCGAAGTCATCGCTCTCGTCACGTCGAGCCCCTGCAGTGAGAAACAGCGTGTCCGAGAAGTCGCTGAGATACTCGACGAAATAGCCAAGCTGGTCGCGCGCGTCGCCCTGATTGTCCTCTTCTTCCAGATCGGCGCCGTAGACCAGATTGAACGTGTCGAATCCAGTGGCGGTTCCCAGATATTCCCAGCGCTGAGTCTCGCCTGAAAAGTCATATGTGGGGGCGCCCAGCGTAAAGTAGCCGCGTTCGGTAGATGTTCTGGCATAGGCCAGTGAATGGGTGCCGGTTGCCCCTTCATAGGTGGCAGAAGCCCGGGATGCCTGCTGCTCGAAATCCGCGTCGCAGTCGTGCACTTGGCTGAAGTTCGTGGGATGGAAGCAGCCGTCGTAGGCAGACTCACCTGTGACGTCGTGGTGCACCAGCTCCAGGCGCAGATTTTCGCGAGCATTGATACCGACGCGCGCGTGCAGTGACGTGTTGTCATAGCCGTCATCATCGGCGGTCGAAGTGTCGGCTTTTCGAGTATTGAAACCATCGGTTTCCAGTTGGCTTGCGGAGACGAAGACGTCGCCGCGATCATTACCGGCGCTGATATTGCCGTTCAGCTGCCGCGTGCCGAAGGCGCCGGATAGCACATCCAGCGAAGACTGCAACTCGTCAGCATTGCGACGGGTGCTGATATTCACGACACCGCCAGCATCGGCACCGTAGCTCAGGCCTTGGGGGCCACGTAAAATCTCCACGCGTTCGATACCGCTGCTGAGCAGATGCTCCAGTTGTGGTTGCACTTGCGTCACGCTGGGGTCCGATAACTTCATACCATCGAGCAGCGTGAGTGTGCGATAGCCTTCTTCCCCGCGAATGCGCATTGTCGTGATCTGCCCTTGGCCACCGTTGTTGCTGACGGCGACGGCGGGCAATGTGCGCAGGATGTCGAGCAGGGAATCGTTGGATCGGGAATTGAGGTCGTCGCTGTTCAGCACTGAAACGGAGGTGCCGATCTGCCGTAGCGGGGTGGCGATGCGGCTGGATGTGACGATGACCTCGTTCAGTCGGTTTGACTCTGAGCTGGAAGTCTGTGCAAGTGCCGGTTGCCACACCAAAGGAGCTAGCGCGACACCTGTCATACAGGCCAGGGCCTGAAGATTACGGTAATGCATTGTTGGGTTTCCTCTATGAAAAAAAATTTCATGAGGGAGGGGGAGCGGCAGGAAAAAATCGACAGGAGACGACTGAACCGACCACCGATGGAGCCCTCCGCTTCATCACAGGTGTAATTCATCGTCAGGCTGGTATCGGGCTCATGCAACACGCCTTTGAGAGCATGTCACGCATTACCGTTGCGGGGGCAGCGCTGGAATCGAACCAGCTTCCCATTTATCTCGACAGCGGCTTGTCCTTCAACGAGCGGCCATCGAGCACCTGAACAACTAATCAGCATCGCGGCGCGAGCAAAGCCCCCACCACAATTCGGGCGAGTCTACGCACTGCTCCCCACTGAGTCAATCCGCGCGGGCATCCGCGCGGGTCAGACCCACGTAACAGTATGAAAATTATATCATTGCTGTTCTGTCTCTAGGTATTTTGTGGCTAAGAATGCACTTTTGCACTATCTTTCAAGTACTGACACATCACTTCTAGGAGGGCAAGGATGCCACGCGCCAATCGCTTTTTTCTGCAGGGACATATCTGGCACATCACCCATCGCTGTCATCAGCAGCAGTTTCTATTCAAATTCTCGCGTGACCGCGAGCGCTGGCTTTACTGGCTATTTCAGGCCAGAAAGCGATACCAGTTGTGCGTATTGAATTACGTGGTCACGTCAAACCATATCCACCTCATGGTGCAGGATCGCGGTCATGGCGAGATCTCGGATGCAATGCAATTGATTGAAGGTCGCGTGGCTCAGGAATACAACCAGCGCAAATCGCGCCGGGGGGCTTTCTGGGAGGATCGTTATCATGCCACGGCGGTGGATAGTGAGCGCTATCTTGCGGAATGTCTGGTCTACATTGATATGAACATGCTGCGAGCGGGCGTCGTGAAGCATCCGGGAGAGTGGCCGCATTGTGGATATCTTGAGATGCAGTCTCTGGTCAAGCGCCACCGGATTATCGATTCAGAGGCGTTGTTGAAGTTACTTGGATTCGCGAATGCAGTTGAGATGTGTGATGCGCGCAAGCTTTGGGTTCAGCAGGCGATGCTTCGTGGGCACCTGCGACGGGATGATCGATGGACGAAAAGTCTCGCTGTGGGGAGTGAGGCGTTTGTGAGGAAATTCCAGAAAGATCTGGGAATAACCGCTCGTTACCGCGAGGTGCTTGAGCAGAAGGACTTTTGCGCGCTAAAAGATAATGGTGGTTCCTATAGCGTTTATTTTGAGTGCGAAACCATACTTCCACGCCCGAAAATAGCCAAAAAAACAGACTAATATACAATCTTTTCAATATATTGCGTGGGTCTGACCCGCGCGCGGATGGCGGCGACGAGGGAGGGTGTGTCGAGGCCGGCTTTGGCGAGGATGTCGGCGACTTTGCCGTGGCTCAGGAATGCGTCGGGCAGCCCCAGGTTCAGAATCGAGACGCGGTGGTCTTCACGCAACAGGAACTCGTTAATGGCTGAACCGGCGCCACCCATGAGTGTGTTCTCTTCCAGCGTCACGATCAACTGATGTTGTCGTGCCATGTCTCCCGTTACTTCCTCATCAAGAGGTTTG
>CAIRBI010000124.1 GCA_903876785.1 uncultured Gammaproteobacteria bacterium | reverse complement strand
GGGTGCCCGCTCGGCGGACAAGATAGTCTCAACGAGTTCACTCGTCAGCAAACCCGATCCGACTCCGAGTGATTGTATTGATGCCATGCACTGCTCCTGAATTCACGCCAGCGGAAACCGCGTGCGACTGCCACATTTCACCGAGTGCAATTCAATTTATGTGCCAGTGGGCTGTGTATTGCTGAACGCAGGCAAATTCGGCCCGGCACACGGAAAATATCGGCAATCCGGCAGTGATCTTGATCATCACTGCAGCAGAGAATTGCCCGCGCAGGCAAAAGCTTGCCGTTCATGCAGTATCACCAGAGCTGCACTTCAACCCGATAGCAGGAGACTTGCGCGGCGCCTGCAACTGCCTTACCTTTCCGGCTACATGAACCAACTACCGACACGCAGGATTTGCAACACCATGTCCAACGTACTCGCCATTTTCACCTCCCCAGTGCGAGCCGCAGCCCCCGTGAGTCAGCGCCAGGTTTCAGTGTTGGCGGGTGCGGGAATCGCCGGTGATCGCTACTGCAACACGCAGGCGAGCTTCTTCGAACGTCCACTGCAGGAACGGGCGACAGAGGTGACGCTGATCGAAGCAGAGGCCGTCGACACTTTCAATCAGGCCTTTGGTCTGACATTGGGCTACGGTGATTTACGGCGCAACATTGTCACGCGCGGTGTAAACCTCAATGCCTTGGCAGGTCAGCGCTTTCGTCTCGGGGCTATTGAATTCGAGGGGATAGAATTGTGCGAGCCGTGCAGCTCTCTTGCGCGACGGGTCACACTATTGGTACTACCGCATTTGTTGCATCGCGCAGGTCTGCGGGCTGCAGTGATCAGCAGCGGGGAGCTACTGGTCGGGGATACTTTCTCGCTGAACATATAAGGAAGAAGGGTACGCCCCAAGGCGCACCCGCAAGGCCCCAAGTCAGACTTGCGCCTTGAAGAGTGACAACGGCTCCCGAGCCTCAACCTTGCGCGCCATCTCCAATGCCTCTTTACCACCGAACTGCCGAACCAATTTGCGAGACTGGCGATCCACAACGGTAACCGATGGTTCCGAGGTACCGGAATCAATGCCAAAGATGATGTCGCGCTGCACCGTTTGTACGTAGTCGTTAAGGCACGCTACCGCTGCCTCCAACTGCCTGTCGCTGGTCTGATCTTTACTACGATGCCGTGCAGCAGACCCACCGTTTTCATCAGCGAATCCCTCACGCTCTTCTTCTTGCCCTGCACTGTCATCGTGAGAGTCATACTCGTGCGGGGCACGGTGATGCTCTTCCTCGCTGCGTCCGGCCTGCACCGAACTCACCTTGTCCCGGACGAGGGTCGGCAGGAATCTTGTAATACTGATATCAGTCAAGGTACGCCTCCAGAGCAAGTCTCATTGACTTAGGTTCGACCAACCCAAAGCAAAAAAACCGCTCCGGTACTCCGGTTCACGCCGGAGTCCAGAGCGGGGCTGTTCCTGTTACTGCAGCAGAGACAGTACTTGCTGCGGTGCGGCGTTTGCCTGTGACAGAATCGAGATACCTGCTTGCTGCAGAATCTTGCTTCTGGACAGTGAAGCGGCTTCCTGCGCGAAGTCAGCATCCTGAATTCGTGAGTTTGCTGCTGTCAGGTTTTCGGACACAATCGCCAGGTTGGAGATAGTGGATTCCAGCCGGTTCTGGATCGCACCAAGCTTGGAACGCTCTGAGCTCACGCTTGCCAGGGCATTGTCGATCGCCACTAGCGCGGTGTTGGCACCTTCGAGCGTAGTGATGTCGATGTCCTTCACGTACTGACCCTTGGTGGCGCCGCCGAAGTTGCCGACCTCCAGACCTACTGCAGCCAGTCCAGTGTTGCCATTGACGCCTGCTGACACAGTAAACTCACTGGCAGAGGTCAAGGTCACGGTGGAATACGTTGTCTCGGCAGTGTTGAGGTAGGTGCCCGCGACTGCGAAGTCGCTCTGACCGATACCTGCCACGCTGGCGTCAAGGCCGAAGTACGCCCCGACAGCCGTACTCGCTGCAGCCTTGTCAACAGCGACAGAGATGTTGCGACCATCTGCTGCATTCAAGGTGATGGAGCCGCCGTTGAAGGTAGCCGTTACGCCTGTGGAGCCTTCAGAAGCGTTGATCAAATCCACTGTGGTCGCAATGTCAGTCGCTTGACTGGCAGTCGCAGTCATTGTGCCCACGCTGACGCCATTGATGTACAAGTCTGAGCTATCGCCAACGGTGGCTGTCGCGGCTGCAACGTTGGCGGCTGTACCACCGACCACGTTAGTGGCATTGGCTGTCGCAGTAACCCCTGTCTCAGCAGTGCTGCGATTGATCACTGCTGCGATGGAAATTCCGCTGGCAGCCTTGCTGCTGGAGGTTGTAGTCACGTCAGAGGCTGTATCGTCAGTGGCCACCGCGGCGCCGATTGCCACACCATTGATCACCAGGTCGCCAGTGGTCAGTGTGTTGGCAGTACCCGCGCTGGCAACAGTCTGCGCATTGGAAGTTGTTGCAGCGACGCCTGCAGTGTAGGTGCCCGCAGCCAGACCGGAGTTGCTAATGCTTGAGCCTGCGGTGCCGTCGCCACCAGTCACTGTGATCGTGCTGACATCGCCGTCTGCAACCAGGGTATAGCCACCGGTGTAAGTCGCTGCGGCAGCGATACCTGTGGATGCTGCTGTCACAGTAGAAAATGAAGTAGTGATGTTGCGGCCATCGGCGGAGGAAAGCGTCACGCCTCTGTCGTCGTCACCAGTGTCAGTGGCGATTACGCCGGTCTGCGCACTCTTGGCGTTGATTGCTTCCACAACTGCAGTACGGCTACTGTCGGCATCACCGGTAGTGGTTACAGAAATCGCCGTGCCATTGATGGTAATGGAGCCAGAAGCCGCAGCGGCAGTCATATCGCTACCTGCAACGGTATTGGTATTGACTACCGCTGTTACACCAGTTGCAGCGCTGGATGCGTTGATGGCGGCGGCTTTGGAGATAGCGCTGGTAGCCGCGTTGGCGGTTGATTTTGCGTCATCGGCTGAACTGGAGGCACGAATCGCGACACCGTTGATGCTCAAATCACCTGCCCCTAAAGCAGTATTGTTGCCGACTGCGGACACACCACCATTTTTGGCTGTGCCGATGTTGTCTGAAGTCAGTTTGCCAATGCTTAAGCTCACGGATTCGCCGACGTTAGCACCGATCTGCAACTTTGTGGACAAAGATCCATCCAGCAGGTTGATACCGTTGAACTTGGTCTGTTCGCCGAGGCGGGTGATTTCCGCTACCAGCTGACTGACTTCGTCCTGGAGTGCCTGCCGGTCAACATCGCTGTTGGTGGCGTTGGCAGATTGTACTGACAGCTCACGGATACGCTGCAGACCGTCGGTCATGGAGCCCAGAGAACCTTCAGCAGTTTGCGCAAGAGACACACCGTCACCGGCGTTGCGCATTGCGACATTCAGACCCTTGATCTGAGACTGGAAGCGCGTGGAAATTGCGAGACCTGCTGCGTCGTCTTTTGCACTGTTGATGCGCAGACCTGAAGAGAGGCGTTCCAAAGCCTGGTTACTACCAGCCTGGGAACTATTCAAATTACGCTGTGCATTGAGCGATGCGATATTGGTATTGATTACTTGAGCCATTCTTTGATACTCCTGGTTGGACACGTTAAACTGAGCCGCATATCGAAGAGAAATATTGTTGCTCACCCCTATGCGTTATCAGGGTTAACGACACGACCACTCAAATCTTTAGTGAATCAATTCAAACTTTGTCGTTTTGCAGTAGGCAATTGAAAAGATTGCAAATACCCGAGATAGAACCCTATCGGCCCTACTCTGAAAAGCATTAATTTATTTTTGAAAATATGCTGGAAATAACATGAAAGGCAGTCAAGAGCATCTGGAAAGACAATGGCAGGAAATTCTCAATCTCTCCACGAAGATGCGGGAATGTGCAGAAAAGCGCGATTGGATTTCACTGCAGGATGTCATCTCAGCAAGAGAAACTTTGCTCATTGCGCATTTCTCGGATAAGAATCTTGCACTGCAAGTAGCGGAAAAAATCGCCCGCATTGAGCAACTTAAAGAAATTGACGGCTCTGTATTGGAATTGACGACCAAGAACAAACAGCTTCTCGCGAAGGAAATCATCAAGCTGCAAAAAGGGAGAGCCGGCTTGTCGGCTTATACAGAGGGGCTGTTGAAGCCCCATTGAAGGCCTTCTATATATATTTGAAGATCGACAGCCTGCTGACCCGCGCGAAGCTCGCCTGCGCAGCCTCCAGAATGAAACTTTCCTGACTCAGCTGACTGATCGCCTTCGAGTAGTCGAGATCCGCGATCTCCGACAATGCCGTCTTGATCACCAGCTCAAACTCGGCGTTGTTGCTGCGGCTTGCCTCCACCAGATTCAGTCGCGCCCCCACAGAGCTGCGTGTTTCCAGCAGAGTCGTCTGCGCGTTGTTCAGATTGCCGAGCGTGTTGGCTACCTGCTGCGCAAGTTCCTGCTTGTCGGAGCCGCTATCACTGAGGTCCTTCAGGGAAATGATGAAATCCTCAAGATTGGTCAACAGTCCCTTCTTGTTGCTGGATTCCACAATGAAGGTATCGCCGACAGCGGGCTCCCCTGATATCCGTACACCCGCGCCGCCGAATTCGATCAGCTCTCCGGACTGGTAGGGCAGGTTCTCCTTGAGGATGCGCCCGTCGGATGCCTGCTTGATGTTATAGGTCAGCAGTGCGGGCTCCACTTCTTCGAGCGGACGAAATTCGATGATGACATCTTCCGGGTAGAATTTGGCGAACGCATCAGGATCGACAACGCGCTCGCCGCCGATGATGGCTGGCGGCACTCCACGATTGCTGGTGTTGGCATGTCCCACCACCGTATTGACCACGCTCTTGACGTCGACGAACACCGCCTTGCCAGAGTCGCTGGACGCCACGGAGGTGGCCGAGGCTATCTGAATGGAGCGCTGTCCTTCGTCCCCTGCATATCGGTAGCGGCCATCGTCGCCGAGCACAAACGGCTCGGACTTGCCCTGGTAGCCAGCGAAGATGAATTCGCCACTGGCATCGCGGCTGTTCATCATCTGCGCCATGGATTTCACCAGACTCTGCATCTCGATGGCGATGAAGCCGCGCTGTTCCTTGTTCAGAGCCCCGTTGCCCGCCTGTGTCACCAGTTCCTGCGCCCGCATCACCAGATCGCTGACGCCGGAGACAGCGACCTCTTCACGCTGCAGGCGGTTGGTCAACGTCTCCAGATTGCTGTTGTATTGATCGTTGAGCGCGAGTTCCTGATTCAAGGCCAGAATGCGTGTGCTGGCAATGGGATCATCTCCTGGGGTCAGCACCCGCTTGTTGCCGGCAATCTGCTCCTGCGTCCTGCTGACCGCTTTCTGCAGATCAAGCATTCCGGCCAGGCCAGTGGCGTGTATCTGCATTGTCGAGAGTCGTAAACCCATATTCCCTACCTATCCCTTTTATAAAAACAGCAGCTTATAAAGACAACAGCGCGTCGAACATTTCCTTGGCCATGGAGATCAGGCGGGCCGATGCGTTGTAGTGTTGTTCAAATTGAATGAGACGTGCTGCCTCCTCGTCCATATTCACACCGGCCACCGACTGCAGGGCCGACATCGACTGCCGCAGCAAGGTCTCGCTGGCGGCCTGACTCAGGCGCCCCTGACTGGTCAGGATGCCCAGATTCTCCACCAGCTGACCATAGGCACCCTGATAGGTCAGGTTGCCGTTGGAGAGTGTCAGGTCATTGTTCAGAGACAGCATCGCCGCGCCGTTGCGATTGTCGGCAGAGCCGGCGGTGTTGTAGCTGACCTGAAAGGTGTCTCCCGCCTTGGGTGCGCCACTGGCACCCTGGCCACTGTTGATGCTGACCTGATAACCCATGAAGTTGCTCTGTGCCACCGGCTCGATTCCAAACAAACCATTGCTGCGATCGGAGAGCAGACGAGTGTTGGCCGCCAGTTGCACATCAACCGTGCCACCAATCGTGAAATCGCTGGTTGTCGCCACGCCGCGGCTGACACCTTGAAACAGCGCACCATAAGTCCCCTGCGCTTCGCTGATCGAAATCTGCGAGTCACGCCCATACGCTTGCGAGGCAATGGTCAATTTCCCGGCGCCATCGACACCCACGGTGACCGGATCAAAGCCTTCGGCCGCCAGTGCGGTATTGATCGCATGCCCAATCAAGTCCACCACTTCACCGGCATCCGCCGCATTGCCGGTCAGCGTCACGAGAACGCTGTCCTCGCCGTTAACAGCCACTTCAAACTGATGCGGGCCATTGGCATTGAAATCGAAACCGGCAGTAATGCTGACGTTTCCCGTGAGCAGCGCATTGGAACCGGAAGTCTGCTCACCTGCTGCCGAGCCGCTGACCACCAGATCCTGCGCGAAGGCGCCTGCAGTAATGCTGATAGCGGAGTCCGCGCCCTGACTGACAGTGGTAAAGCGCAGCACCCCGTTGTCATCCAGATCCACTGTCACCTGTCCGCTGAGTCCGGTGGCGCCGACGGAGGCATCGATCTGTGCCTGAATAGCGGCGACCAGTGCACTGCCATCACCGGCCGCGAAACTTTGATTAAGCGTGATTGAATCCGAATAGGCATCGTCCACACTGAGTATGAAATTTCCGTTCTGTGCATTGAAGTCAAAGGCGGCGCGAGCATCCACACCGCTGGCATACACCGCCGGCGAGGCACCGCGGTCCGGGCCGCTGATACGCAGTGGCTCGATGCCCAGCGGGTCACCCCCGGTAATGCCGCTGACCTCAAGAGTGCGCTCGCTGCGTGCGGAACGCATTTCGATGAAGCCCGCGGCATTCAAGCTGACCTTCACTACGCCGGACCCCATGGCGTTGTCGACATCCTTCTGCACGGCGCGCAGCACATCGCGAGCGGCGTAGTCCCCTGGCGTCAGTGCTACCGTGGTCGTACCGAACCCCATGTCGATGCCGAAGCTGGAATTGACGACGATGTTGACGCCCGCATTCAGGTTCTTGTCGCCGACGATGGAGCGCAGGTCACCATCGCGAACCAGCAGGGAATCGCCTGCATTGCCGCTGACCTTTACCTGCAGATCGAGCCCTGTAGTTGAGCGTACGGTGAGTCGTTCGCCATCGCTCTGGGCGAAAATCCCCTTGGTTGAGAGCGCCTTGTTGCTGTTGATGCGGTCGCGCAGGAAATCGGCGGTCAGCGGATCGGGAACCAACTCAGGCACCAGCGCACCCTCCAGAATCACGCGCGGGTCAGTCAGGTCAACGCCATTGAGGGTGAGTGTCAGCGGGGTGCCGCTGCCATCGGTAGTGAAAGCGGACAACTGCATGCGCGTGGAAGCACTCGCGCTGACGCCTTTGAGGCCAGACAGTTGCTGAGCCACCTGGGTCGCTGTCTGATTCTGATTGATCTGGATGCGCGTCTCAGTCACATAGCCATTCACCGGATCCGTGGTGAGCAAAGTCACCATCTCCTGCTGATAGCCATTGTTGAGCAGGCCGAGATTGGCCTTGGCCGCAGCACTGCCCAGAGTACTGACAGACGTGCCACCGGGATCATCCGGGAACACGTCATTGACCACCCCCGGCGAGAAGTGCTGGTTGTTCAACGGCGGGCGCAACGACACGGGGTTGGCGGGGTCGGAGTAGTCCAGCACATCATAGGTCGTCGGCGAGGTGAAGCGAATCAGGATCGGCGGACTCAACTCACCCGGCACCGTGGTAAAGGCGGCCGTGCTGATATCGGTCACCTTCCCGGGCAGAATGAATGCCCCGCCCTGATTGCCGACACTAGTCTGCGTACGGACCGGCGAGGCGAACGCAAACGCCTCGGGACGGGTGATCAACACCTTGATGTCGCTCGCGCCCTTGGTGGTCGGCTCGATCTGAAACTTGTCACCAGCCTGGAACGACCCGGAGGTCAGGTTGATGGTGAAGCCATCGAGCTCGATCTTGTGGGGTAACTTGTCGCTGAGAACCCCTTGCGCCACAAGTTTGCCATCGGCCTCGCGCAGCACGGAGTACTGCTGTCCCGGCCCGGGAAACTTCAACTCATAGCTGCTGGTCGTCAACTGGCTGACATCGTCGATGGTGACAGAGAGCTGACGATCGCTGGGTGCGGCATTGTTGACGTCGCCACGCACGCGGTTCTTCACCAGTACCGGGTCATTGATATCGGTGAAAATCGAATGCCCCAGATTGCCTTCCAGATCGATGCCCAGGTGCTGCTGCTTGTTGATACCGTCGGACAACGCCAGCGCGATGCGCCCCAGCGCGGCCAGCGCGGGTTCCAGAGCTTCCTTGCGGAAGCGCACCAACCCGCCCAGCTCACCACCGGTCAGCTGATTGGTCACCACACGGGTTTCACCGTTGACCTTGAAGGCGATCTCTTTGCGATCCGGCTTCATCGGCCCGGGAATCGAGACCACCTCACTCGGCGTCGGGCCGATGACCAGACCCTGCCCTTCGCCGATGAAGACATCGATGGTCTGGTCGCCTTGTGCTACCACCGCCACCTCGACAAATTTGGAGAGGTCGCGCACCAGCACATCCCGACGATCGAGCAGATCGTTGGGGTATTTACCGACAGTCGCACCCACCGAGTTACCGATGGCGTCGTTGAGCAGAGCGATCTCCTTCGCGATAGTGGTGACGTTGGCGGCGAGGCTGTCGAACTGTTTGTTGATGGCGAGATTCTGGCTGAGCAGCTTCGACTCAAGACTCTTGAAGTTCTGCGTCAGCATGTTGGTCTGGGTCAGCAGCAGCTGACGTCCGAGCAGTGAGGCCGGGTCGTTCGACGATTCATTGAGCGCGTCGAAGAAGTTGTTCATGCTGCTGGAAAGGCTGCTGGATGGGCTGGCGAGCAGGTTGTCGGCCTGGTTGATGTTGGAGAGATAGGCATCGAAATCCGCGAGTACGGAGATGTCACGGCTGACCTGATCGACCAGATACTGCTCGGTATTGCGGAAGATGTCGGTGACGGTGACGCCGGTGCCGACGTAGCCAGCTCCCGTCTTCATTGCCGTACTCGTGACGGTGGAGATGGACTGCCTGCTGTAGCCATCGGTGTTGGCGTTGACGATGTTCTGTCCGGAGATCGACAGCGCCAGCTGGCTCAGCTTGAGTCCGGAGATTGCGGTAGTAATCAATCCCGCCATTCAGATCACCTCTTCCCTTCGAGCTGGCGCAGGCCCATCTTCATGGTGTTGCTGTGCATGACCCGGGTGAGCTTGCGGGCATACACCGGGTCAGTCGCGTAGCCGGCCTCCTGCAGGTGGTGAGCGAAGGATTCGGCGTCATGGGTGTTGTTGAGCGCTTCACGGTAACGGGGATTGCCTTCCAGGAAATCCACGTAGTCGTTGAAGCTGTCCTCGAAGGAGTTGTAGGAGCGGAAGGCCGCCTTCTCAAGACGCACCACGCCGTCTTCATATTCGGTGGTATTGACGTTGGCGCGCGCCCCGCTCCAGCGTTCGTCGGCTTTGATGCCGAACAGGTTGTGGGTGCTGGCGCCGTCAGGCCTCGTGATCAAGCGTCGTCCCCAGCCGGTCTCCAGCGCCGACTGCGCCAGCAACATGCGCGGATCCACGCCGATGCGCTCGGCAGCCCGCTCGGCCAGCGGATAGAGCCGACGCACGAATTCCTGGGGCGAATCGATGCTCGGCTCCTCTGCAGCCCGCATTCCAGGGCCCGCCTCCTCCTCAATCCTCAAACGAATCAACGGATTGCGTGGGTCAGACCCACGGGGGGGGGCGTCCGTTGGGGCCTCCAGGCCAAACTGGCCCAGCATCTGCTCGTAGAGCACGTCGGCAAGGCCGAGGCCAGCGCTCTGGCTCAGGTGCAGGCTGAGTTGGTTGTCAAAATTCTGCTGGTGGAACTCCATCTCGCTGCTGTTGAGGAAATTGCCTTCGCCGAAGGACTTGGTGCTGTCACGCATGGCCTTGAGCATGATGTTCAGGAACAGCGACTCGAACTGTTGCGCCACCTGACGCAGCGCCGCAGGCGTGTTCTCCCGGCCCAGTTGCGAGATCGCATTCAGGCCGGAAAGGTCTGTGTAGATGTTTGGATTTTCTACGCGACTTACCATATTCAGTTGCTCTTTCTCGTCAGTCAGCGGCGACAGCATTGGCCGACACCGGTTGCCGCCTGGAGGTCAATTCTTGCCGATGGCGCCGGGTTTAAGGCGCCGAACGCCTCCAGAAGGCCTTTTGCAAAGATATAGCAAGACGAGTGCCAGAAACCTGATCCGGCACTCGTCGACGTAACTGATGATGGGATTGCTGACGGGATTACTGACGGGATTGAAAGGGACGACAAAAAATCAAATTACGATCAGATCGGCCTTAAGCGACCCGGATTGCTTCAACGCCTCCAGGATCGCCGCCAGGTCGCCCGGCGCCGCGCCCACAGCGTTAATCGCCTGCACGATCTCGGACAGCGTCGTCCCGGTGTCGAACAGGAACATCCGATTGCTCTCCTGCGCCACCGTCAGGTCTGACTCCGGCGTGACCACCGTATCGCCCTCGGCAAAGGCATTGGGTTGGCTGACCTCGAAGCTCTCGGAGATGGTCACGGTCAGGCTGCCATGGGTCACAGCAGCCGGCGCAACCCGCACATGTTCGCCGATGACAATAGTGCCGGTGCGCGAATTGACGATCACCCGCGCCACCGCAGCCCCCTGCTCCACCTCGATATTTTCCAGCTCCGAGACAAAGGCAACCCGCGTCTGCGCATCCAGCGGTGCCGACACCTTGATGGACACCGCGTCGATCGCATTGGCCGTGCCTTCCCCGAGGAACATGTTGATGGCCTGCGAGACACGCTGTGCCGTGGTGAAGTCGGCACGTTTGAGATTGAAGGTCACGCTGTCGCCGTCGCCGAAAGCCGTCAGTACTTCGCGCACCGTGGTCGCTCCGCCGGGGATGCGGCCCACGCTCGGCACGTTGATAGTGACACTGGAGCCATCAGCAGAACCAACCCCTAGCCCCCCCACAATCAGGTTACCCTGCGCAATCGCATAGACCTCGCCATCAACGCCTTGCAGGAAGGTGCGCTCCAGGCTGCCGCCGCGCAGACTCTCGGCATTGGCCAGTGACGACACCGTGATGTCAATAGTCTGCCCCGGCTTGGTAAACGCGGGCAACTCCGCCTGCACCGACACCACCGCGACGTTGGACAGCTGGAAGTTCTGGCCCTGTGGCAAGGGGATGCCGAACTGATTCAGGTAGGCGCGGAAGGATTCTGCCGTGAACGGCGCCTGCGTGGTCTGGTCGCCCGTGCCATCCAGCCCCGTCACCAGACCAACGCCGACCAGCTGGTTTGCCTGCACGCCCTGCAGGTTGGCGATATCCTTGAGACGATCGGCGCTGGCCGGGGCCACCCACAGGCTGGCGTTCAGCGTCACCGTCAGCAATAACGCGATGAGCGGATTGGTCGTGGTCTTTCTGATGGTCGTCAACATGTCGAGTTCCTGCTCTGGGGAGTTGCTGTGGGAAGTTGCTCTGGGAAATTACTGTGGAATTATTCTTAGAAAGGCCAAAGGTTGCCGACGAAGAACTGCGTCAGCCAGCCAGCCTCGTTAGTGTCGGCCAGCGTGCCGGTGCCACTGTAAGCAATGCGCACATCGGCGACACGGGTGGACAGAATCGTGTTGTCCGGCGAAATGTCTTCCTTGCGCACCAGCCCGCTGATGCGAATGAATTCGTTGCCCCGGTTCAGCTGCAACCACTTCTCGCCGCGCACTTCCAGCAAGCCGTTGGGTAACACATTGGCGACCGTGACAGTGATGCTGCCAGTCAGCTGGTTGCTCTGGTCACTTTCGCCAGTGCCCGCGAAATCCAGTGCATTGGAAGCATTGGTGCCCAGATTCAGGCCGGTGCCCAGCAAGCCATTGCCGAGCACAGCGGCGTCGTTGACGGTCAGCTGGTTCTCGCGGCTGAGAGAGGTGCCGGAAGATTTCCTGGCCGAAGTCGCCTCGTTCAGCGCGATGGTCAGCACGTCCCCTACCCGGTGGGCGCGGCGCTGATAGAGGTCGACGGCGCTGCGGGCCGAGTAGATCGAGCCCGTCGCCTGTGGCAGCGGCGCGACGCTTTGCGTCAGCACCGGGGCAAAGCGCGGATCGTTGGGTTCCGGCAGAGCCACCGGCTGTGCGGCACAGCCGACGATCAGCAGGCAGAGCCCCAGAAGCCCAGCGCTCGTGTGGATGTCGTTGGCTTTCATATTCACCTCTCAATGCGCGGCTAAGGGCGCGGAAGACACATCAAAGATTCTGGCTGATGAACTGCAGCATCTGGTCTGCGGTGGAAATCACCCGTGAATTCAACTCGTAGGCGCGCTGCGTCGTGATCATGTTGACCAATTCCTCCACCACCTCGACGTTGGAGTTTTCCAACGAGCCTTGCACCAGCACCCCCACGCCATTCTGGCCAGGAGTCGTCTCCTGCGGGTTGCCGCTGGAGGCGGTCTCGCGGAACAGGTTTCCACCCATCGCCTGCAGGCCGGCCGGGTTCACGAAGTCCACCAAAGAAAGTGTGCCAACCTGAGTTGGAGCCGTCTCGCCAGAGATCATCGCGCTGACCGTGCCATCGGTGCCGATGGTGATGGTGCTGGCATTGGTCGGAATATTGATACCGGGATTCAGCGTCAGACCCGAGGCGTTCACCAGCGCACCTTCGGAGCTCAGGTGGAATTGGCCATCGCGGGTGTAGGCGGCGCTGCCGTCGGGCATCTGGATCTGAAAGAAGCCCCGGCCGTTGATCGCCACGTCCAGTTGCTCTTCGGTATTCTTCAGGGCGCCCTGGGTGAAAATCTTCTGGGTGCCGACGGTGCGTACACCGGTACCGATCTGCAGCCCGGAGGGCAGCTCGGTGTCCTGGGTGGAAGCGGCGCCTGGCTGTCGATAGATCTGATACAGCAGATCCTCGAACACCACGCGGTCACGTTTGAAGCCATTGGTGCCCACGTTGGCGAGGTTGTTGGAAAGGCTGGTCAGTTGTTTGTCCTGAGCCGCGAGTCCGGTTTTCGATACATAAAGTGCTGGATGCATGATGTTTTTCCTGGGTTTGAAGCCAACTGATTATTGAACTTGCAACAGCTGTGCCGAGATTTCAGAATTCTGCTGCGCCGTCTGCATCATCTTGATACTCATCTCGTAGCTGCGGGTGAGGCTGATCATCTCCACCATGGCGTCGACGACATTGACGTTGCTGCCCTCCACGAAACCCGAGCTCACGCGCACGTTGCCATCTGCCTCTTCCGCTGCACCATCGCGGCGGCGGAACAGACCATCGGCACCCTTGACGAGGTCCTGATTGGAGGGATTGACGAGTTTGATGCGGTCGAGCGCGGAGATGACCTCCGGCCCCTGACCGAGTTCACGAATGGAGAGAGTGCCGTCGGCACCAATCTCGAGTTTCTCGAAGGGCGGCAACGCGATGGGACCGTTGTTGCCCAATACCGGCAAGCCGCTTCCGGTCTGCAGCTCACCGAATGGCGTCAGCTTCAGCTCGCCGGCACGGGTATAGGCCTCGCTGCCATCGGCGGCCTGCACGGCGATCCAACCCGCGCCGTTGACGGCGATGTCCAGCTCATTGCCGGTCTGACGCAGCGGGCCACTGGTGAAGTCCGTGGCGGGATTATCCACACGGGTATAGGCGCGCGATGCGAACCCGTCCCCTGTCACCGGCAGCGCGCTGGCCTGGGCGAGATCAGCCCGAAAGCCGGCAGTGCTCGCATTGGCCAGGTTATTGGCATGCACCGCCTGCGCGACCATGGTCTGCGTGGCGGCGCTCATGCCGACATAGAGTGCTTTATCCATCTTCTGCTCCTGTTGCCTGTTAAGTACTGCCTGTTGCATAGCCCCAGGCATCAGAAGCTGAAGACTGGGATTACAGGTTGATAATGGTCTGCGTCGCGGAGTCGGTAGACTCGATGATCTGCGCGGCGGCCTGGAAGTTTCTCTGCGAGACGATCAGCTGTACCAGCTGTTCGGACAGATCCACGTTCGAGTCTTCCAGAGCGCCCGACTGGATCGCGCCCAGACCGGCGGTGCCGGCACCACTGGGGGTTCCTTCACCTGACTCTGCTGTTTTAGCAAAGCGCGTGCCACCTATGTTGGCCAGCTTCGATGGATCGGCGAAATCTGCCAGCGCTATCTCGCCGAGGATCTTCGACTGCCCGTTTGAGAAGCGCGCAGACATCAGTCCACGGGTATCAATTTCCAGCCCGGTCAACTGCCCCTTGGCAAACCCGTTCTGGGTGTTGGACTGCACCGCGAAGTCACCGCCGAACTGCGTCAGCTTGGTCAGGTCGATCTTGAAGTTGGAGTTGGTGGTCAGCTCAGCAACCGTGTGATCACCCGGAACCGGACCGGCACCAGCCGGCTGCCCGGAAGAGTCCAGCGGTGTCCAGTTGGTGATGTAAATCGGCTCTTGGGTAATGTCGTACAAGCCATTGGCGGCAAAGCGCAGGTTGGCCTTGGCCATCGAAGGCTTATGATCAGTCGAGCCGGGATCGAAGCCGATGTTCTTGCCATCGATCTGGAAGTACACACTCCACAGACTGCCACTCGGACTGGCCTCAGTTGGGCGCTCTTTCACGAAAAACTGGGTGAGCGTGTGCTGGTTACCGAGGCTGTCGAATACCGCGATCGCCGTCGAGCGATAGTAGGTGTTGGCATCCTCGGGATCGAAGGTATTGAGCTCAAATCGGGTGCCCTGCAGAGCGTCCGAATCGTCGATATTGCCGAAAATGCTGCTCTGGGTGACCTGAATATCCGCCCCGTTCGCAAGCTTGCGCGCATCCTGCATGGTGACATTCTCATCCAGCGTGAAATCCACCACCCCGCCGATGACGATAGCGTCATTGTTGAGGTTGGCAAGGTTGTCGATCTGCGTGCTCGCAGAATTGACGGCGATCTGATGGGTGCCAGTGGTCAGGTTGCGCGTGGAGCCGGTGACAGTGATGGAGCCGCGCCCGTCAATTCCGCCACTGAACACCAGGTCAAGACCATTGTTCTCGGTGACTTCAAGGATGGGGTCGCCGTCGGCGTTGCTGACGATCTTCGCTGTCATGTTGCCGGACGAGGCATTGATCTGGTTCGCCAGATCCGTATAGCGATCGGAGGGCTGCACCTGGGTGGACTCGAAATTGACACCATTGATGGCAAAACGCAGCGGCAGGTTGGCGTCGACGAACGGATCGATGGAGCCCTTGTTCTCGGGGTCACCGCTGTTGGTGCCGGTGATATAGGCGACCGTGGTGGCCTTGGCAGCAATGCCGGGGACATTGGAGAACAGCGCGGCGACGGCGTTCGCAGAAGCCCCCGCTGGGACGGTAATTTGCTGTCTATTGCCATGATTGTCGATGACGTCGATGATTTCCCTGGTGAAGCCGTTGGAGACCGCGACCAGACCCGTATTGTCATATTCGTTGCCGGAGAAGGTCGCCACGACCCCAAAGTCCAGGCCAGGACCGGAACCTGCAGCACGTTGATCGACCAATGCACTGGTATCACCGATCACCGAAGGCGACGGCACCACCGCCGGGTCACTGATCAGCACGGACAGGAACGATTCCGGCCCGGTGTTCTCAGTCTTGATCGTCAGTTCACCGGTCAGCGGATCCATGCCCGCTACCACCTTGATGTTGCCGGGGGTGAAGCCCATCTCGGTATTGATCAGGTTCTGCAAGGCATCCACCAGTGCGGTGCCAGTCTCGAATTCGGTGTCCAGAGTGATGGGGCCGGAGACCACGGGTGGCTCGCCATCAATTTCGTAAGAGACAGTAAAGGTGTACGGCGTGGTAGCGAAATCGTACCCGTTGCTGACATCCAGACCACCCTGGGAGGTCGGGGGCAGACTGTCGGACTCCACCTTCAACACATACTCGGATGAATCGGTGATCTCGAAGACGAACTGACCGTTGGCCGCAATCGATACCTTGACGGCGCCAGGCAGCGACGACTGGTTGATCTGGCTCTGAATCTCGTCTTCCAGGGCCTCAAGACCGGACTCCGCATACTCACCGAGGTTGGCAGCCGGGCCGCCGGAGGCGCGATAGTCTTCTTCCAGCGCTATCTGCAGCGTCTCGTCGCCCACGGAAATGGTGAAACTGGTGTCACTGGCGCCCAGAAAGTTGAGGTTGTCCAGATCAAGGGACCCTGTGCGGCGAGAGGTGGAAAACTCGACGATCTGATTGAAATTGACGCTGCCCGCTGTGGTCACGATCGGATCGATGCTCAGATTCTGATTGCCTGGGGTGGTGGTCTTGAAAATGAAGTTGCCCAGATTGTCGATCGACACGTCGATCTTGCCCAACAACCCGGCGCTGGAGTTGATCTCGCCCTGAATGAAGTCCTCCAATGCCTCATTGCCGGAGCCTGCACCGCCACCCAAAGCCAGTGCTGCCGCCCCGGTATTGCTGAAATCGCCCTCGATAACGATCTCGCGGCTAACTCCATCAAGCCTGATAGTCAAACCGGTGGGCGGCGCTGTCTTGCCATTGACGTCGGTCGAGGACACGATGCTGGACGCCAGTCCCTGCACCGCATTGATGTTGATGCGCGCGGTGTCGCCCTCAGCGGCGGTCGTCAGAATCAGCCGGTTGTTCTCGACAGTGACCAGGACGTTGTTCGGGGTGGCCAAACCGGGCGCCGCATCCAGTTGAGCCTGCACGTGATTTCGGACCTCGGTGGCCGTCGATGTATCCAGACTGCTAAGATCGATGGCGACGTAAGGCCCGCCGTTGACACTGATGGAGAAACCTTGCGCGCCACCGGCAGAATCGAAGTCCAGTCCATTCTGAATGTTGACGCTGCCCACAGTGCGCGCGGCGGTAGTGCCTGAAAAATCCGTTCCGGTGGTGGAAATCTTGCCGGCAATATGGGCCTCACGGGCGATACGCACACCCAGTTGCGGCACGCCCGAGACGCCACCGTTGGAGATCACCTTGCTGCCGATGATGGATGAAGGCGTTGCCGCCGCATCAAGGTTGATGGCGCTTGCCACCAGCGTTGTCGCCTGGGGTGGGATGGAGCCGGTGGTCACCACCAGATCGCTCAAAGGGCCACCGCCTGCCGCCTTGCCTTCCGAGGTAGCGGCAAATCCTTGCAGCTTCTCGCCCATACTGTTGACGATGTTGCCGCTCTGATCGGTGCCGAACGCGCCAGCCCGGGTAAAGACGTTGCCAGATTCACCGCGCAGGATGAAGAAGCCACCGCCGTTGATCGCCAGATCCAATGTGTTGTCGGTGAACGAAATGTTGCCTTGGGCGAAGTTCTGCGCGATCCCCTGCAGACCCACACCGCCGCCCTGCTGGCGGGAGCCGCCGCCCCCGACCGTCGCCGCATAGACATCCGCAAACTCCGCACGGGACGACTTGAAGCCATTGGTACTGGCGTTGGCAATGTTGTTACCGGTTACCGCAATCTCTTCCTGCGCCGCATTCAGGGCGCTCAAACCAATGTTGAAACTCATGTTGTCACCTCATCCGCCAGGGATTGAAAGTCATTGAATTATTAATCACGTGATACTTGATATATATCTTATATATATCTGTATTTAATGCATTTTTAATTAATCTGAATCACATCGGCAAGCGGCGTTGGCCCCACCCCGGCCAGATTCAGCGTCAGTCCGCCACCGGGCTCGATGGTGACGCTGTTGACGTTGGCGCTCAGGAAAATCGGCAGCGCTTTGTTCTGATCACCCTCGGGCACTTCCACGCTGAAGGAGTACATGCCTGGTGGAAAACGCTGGTCGTTGGCATCGAAACCTGTCCACAGGAATTCGGCACGCCCTTCGGCCTGCGGTCCGAGCTCGAAGCTGTCAATCTTCGAACCGCTGCTGTTGAAAACACTGAGTTGCGCGTTGCCGGTCGCGTGCGGAATGTCGGCAATCACGCTGACCCCGCCCGTCTCGGTCAAGGCGGTGACATTGCTGAGCACATGTACCGGACGACCAACCAGCGACGTAGCCTGCAGATGCTGAGTCGATTGGAACGAGGTCGAGAAGTCGCTGAAGCTGGTCGACATCTTCTGCTGCTCTTCCAGGGACGAGAATTGGGCAAGTTGGGAAACGAATTCTCCGTTCTCCTGCGGCTTGGTCGGGTCCTGGTTCTCCAGTTGCGCGACCAGCAGCTTGAGAAACTCACTGCGCCCCATGTCGTTGTTCTTGGCCGTCTCCTTGCCGCGATCGGCGAGGGAGTAATCCGCCAGAACCCTGCTCAACGCACTGTTGTCACCTATTTCACTCATTCTGGCCTCCTGTCGGCCGGGTCAGACCCACGCATGTCATTCTTTTTATTCACTTTTACATCTGGCCCAGCGACAGCACGCGCTGCATCATCGTGCGAGCGGCGCTCATGACGTCGACGTTGGCCTGAAAGGAGCGCGATGAAGAGATCATGTTGGTCATCTCTTCCACGACATTGACGTTGGGGTAGAACACATAGCCATCGGCATCGGCCAGTGGGTGCTCCGGCTCATAACGCGGCTGCAGTGGCGCCCCGGACTCCAGCATGCCCAACACCTGCACGCCTTTGCCGCTGTCGGGCGCCTGCATGGCGAAAGGATCGATGGCACCGCCACCGGCCAGCGCCGACTGCACGGCGGAAAACACCGGGTAGCGGGCTTTGTACACCGCATCGGCACTGCCAGCGGCGCTGTTGGCATTGGCCATGTTGCTGGCGGTGGCATTCAAGCGAATGCTCTGGGCACTCATGGCGGAACCGGAGATGTCGAAGATGCTCATCAGGCTCATGGAATTACTCTCCTCGCAGGGCTTTTATCAAGCCGGTGAACTTACTGTTGAGAAACTGGAAACTGGCCTGATGCTCCAGCGCATTGCGGGCGAAGGCAGCATTTTCGAGCTGCTCGTCCACGGTGTTGCCGTCCAGAGACGGTTGCGCGGGGGTGCGATACAGGAGGTCGTCGTCCGAGAAAGTGGACACGGAGTTGCCAATGTGGCCTGCACTGCTGGTCTGCAGCGCCAGCCGGGGGGCAGACCCGCCGCCCGCCTGGCCCTCCTCGGACCCCATCCCCATTCGACCCCGCAGCACGCTGGCGAAATCGAAGTCGCGTGCCTTGTAGCCGGGTGTGTCGGTGTTGGCGATGTTGCTGGCCAGAATCGTGGAGCGCTGATCGCGCAACAGGAGGGCCTGTTCGTGGACTCCGAGGGCGTTGCTGAAGTTGATGGTCATGGTCTTGCTCCGTACTGGGTCCCGACTGGGTCCGGACTAGGTTGTGTACGGGAAGGAGCAATACTTATGCCAATTAAAATTAGTCATTTATTTCATCAGGTTATGTTTTTTTACGCAGCGATCAGGAAGGAGATCACAGAGGCAATCGGCAAGCCCTTTCCGCTGCGGGCGGCAAGGTGGCAGGGATAGATGCGGTCAACGTGTCAGCATCCATTCTCTGCCGCCGCAATCCGGCACGCATATTGCTGTGTTACTGGGCATCAAGAAGCCCATGCTGGAAAATTGACAAACCAGCCCATGATGAAGAGAGAGTCGATAGCAATGATCAGCGCTTTACCTTCAGGTCACCTATTGCTGAAAGGCCTGCTCACAGTCGGCATCATAGCTGCCAGCCTTGGCAACGCTCAGGCACAGCCGGACGGCAATAGCGGGCATCAGCAGATTCGCGAGGCAGTGCAGAGCTTCATCGAAGACATCCATGGCCCCTCGACTGCAGAGCAGCGCGTCGAGATAGACGTCAGCAGCATCGATCCGCGCCTGCCAATTCCGGCCTGTGACTCGCCACTGTATATGCAGCTTGGTCAGCAGAGCGGGCAGAATCAGACTGCCGTCGGCCGGGTGAATGTGCGCGTGGAGTGTCAGGGCAGCGTGCCATGGTCGAAATACGTGCCGGTGCTGGTGCGGGTCTTCGCCCCTGTGTTGATGAGCACCAGGCCGCTGGCCCGGGGTGATCTGGTTGGTGCCGCCGATGTCGAGCTGGCGGAGGCCGATCTGTCGACGCTACGGCAATCTTATCTGCAGGACAGCACACTGGCGATCGGCATGGAGGTGAAACGTGCCCTGCCCGCCAACACGGTCATCAGCCGCGAAGCGCTGGCCCAGCCCTTGCTCATCAAACGAGGCGACACGGTGGTGATGAGCGCGAAGTCCGGCCCGGTGACCATCCGGCAACAGGGCGTCGCAATGCAGAACGGCGAGCTGGGGGCCCAGATCCCGGTGCGCAACAGCAATTCGGATATCGTGGTCCGCGCCGTGGTGACGGGACCGGGACAGGCAGAAGTGGTTTTCTAGAGCCAAATCACGGTTTCAGGCAATGCGTCAAAGAACCAACGTTTGTTGACAGGGTTTTACTAAAGTTTTTTTGTTATTGGTCGTAAACATCAGGGTAAGCAGCTCGAATGCTTAAATACCCAGTAAATCAAGGTAAATGTCATGACTGTAAGCACTATTGGCAGCAACGCAACACCGACTCCGAACGAGAACCGCACGGCTGGTACGAACGGCGCATCGCCCGTCTCCATCAGCTCGGCGAGTTCGCACAGAGCATCAGTGTCCGGAAGCAGTGATACCGTGCACATCAGCTCGCAGGCGATTGATTTGCAGGGTCTTGAGGCTCATATCAGCCAACTCCCCGATGTGGACAAGGTCCGGGTGGCCGAGCTCCGCACCCAGATCGCCAACGGCCAGTACCAGATCAATCCCGACCGAATCGCTGACAAGATTCTCGGCTTCGAAGCGGAGTTCTGAACAGGAACCCCGCGCTGGACAGCTGACTGAATGCGCACGCCTGGTTCGCCAGACCTGCTCTTCGGCAGCGCCGCTGGCATCTGCCCGACAATCAGATCGCCAGATTGACCTACAGGACCCGACGCCACTGGCGCGGGTGCTGTTTTTGCGTTTTCACTGCCACGAATTCCCGGCACTGGAGTGAACCATGGCTGATTTGACCCTGCACGACCTGCTGGAAAAAGACTTGCAAAACACCGTCGATCTTGCGAACTTGCTGAGCGCCGAACGCACCCAGCTTGAGAACAGGGATATCGGCGCACTCAGCAGAACATTGATCGAAAAGGCAGAAGTACTGGCGGACATTGAACAGAACGACGAGGCCCGTCGCAAACTGCTGGTGCTCCATGGCTATCCGGCGGATAACAAAGGCATGCGGCGTTTCTGCTCGGAATCCCCGCGCGGCGCAACCCTCTACGATCAGCTGCGTGAACAGATTGCCCAGTGTGCGGCCCTGACCAACATCAACGGCGCCATTGTGCATCGCAGCAGGCTGAACACACGACACGTGCTCGATATACTGCGCGGCAAGGGGACGCAATCCAGCCTCTACACCAGCGTTGGCGGCACCAACAAGACCAGCGAAACAAGAGCCTTGGCAAAGGCCTGACCGGGACCTGAAAAGAAGACCAGAAGCATACATGGCAATTACCGACAGCCAGGACCGCTATTACTATGGTGCTGGTGACATATTTGGCGTACTGCGCGCACTGCAAACAGAGCGCAGCAGCGTCAACGTGCAGTTTGATAACGGCGCCCAACTCTATAACACGATGGTGCTCGAGGCCAATCTGAAGGAGCGCGTGTTCCTGCTCGATGAAGTCACCCCACGCGACGGCCACCGCAAGGTCGAAGAAGGCATCACTTTCAGCATTCGCGCCAGCCTCAACGGCATCAAGGTGCACGCCAAGGATCTGAAGTCTGTGCGCACGCTCAGCAACGACTCCGGCCTCTACTACCTGATCCCCTTCCCGGCCAAGCTCTTGTATCTGCAGCGCCGTGGAGCCTTTCGGGCCATGGTGCCAGGCAGCATGATGGCGGTGGCCACCTGCAGCAACGGCGAGCGCGAAGAGGCTATGCATGGCAAGATCATCAATATGTCCGCGACCGGCATCCGGGTCGCCTTCCCCGGCATGGTTGCCCCGGACCTGCAAGTCAAGGAACGTTTCGACACGCTGATTCGCATCCAGGCGCAGGAGCAGAATCTGGAGTGTCATTTGGAGATCGTCTACTCCGAATACAACAAGGGACGCGACCTGACCATTTGTGGCTGCCGCTTTGTCGACCTGGAACGCCCGACCCAGCTGGTCATCAGCCGCTTTGTCACCTTCTTGCAGCGGGAGGGGATGGCCTGATACCGGCCCTCTCGGCAGCGGATCAACCGAGTGGAAACCGCGGTCGCAGTGTCGCCAGGCGGGGCAGATCCTCCGGGCGATCCACGTCCCAGCGGGGCTCCAGCTCAACCCATGTCAACCCGGCCCGGCGCAGTCTGTCGCGGGTCACTTCCAGCACGCGTTCAGTTCCCCAGGGCAATTCGTCAGGCAGCCCAGTGCCACTCGCAGTCAACCCGAAGATCGCATCGCACTGTGCTGCGCTGCAAGGCCCCTTGCGCAAGCCCAGCAGCACATAACCACCATCGTCTGCGGGGCCGAGCACCACCGACGCGCCACCTTCCAGCAGCGTCAATGCCTCGCGCAGGTACTCCGCATCTACCGACGGACAGTCCGCTCCCACCAGAACCACATTCTCCACGCTTGCGGCACGGGACCAGGCGTGCTCGACGGCATGGCGCATGCGGGCGCCGAGATCCGATCCGGATTGAATATAAATATCGCTTTTATTACAAAGAGATAGGAACACTTCGTGAGAATCCTGATTGGAAGAGGAAGGCGACTTTGCCACCCAGAACTCGGCTGAACACAGCCGCGCGCTCTGCAGGTTGCCGAACACATAACGGATCAGCGTTTCATGCAATGCCAGCGCCCGCCCAGCCCCCAACAGGGGTTGCAGACGTGTCTTCACCTCGCCGAGGCGTGGCTCTTTGGCGAACACGGCCAGCACGGACGCGGAGAATTCGAATTCGTTTTTATCTTTATTATTCAAATGAATAGTTCACTTAGTTAATTTTCTTTTTATAGTCTTTTTTATAGTACCTTGCATGCAACACGGCAGGGGCAACTCCCAGTACATACAACATGCGCAACCACCACATGAGCAGTACGGTGCGCGCCACGCCATGTTGCTCCCAGCGTCGGCTGGAGGTGACGACTCTGGCGCGCAGGCAGACGGGAGGCGCGAGGCGACGCAGCGTCTTGCTCAACGCCACATCCTCCATCAGCGGCAGATCGGGAAAACCACCGACCCGCTCGAACACCGCGCGACGCACGAAAATCGCCTGATCGCCAGTGGCCACCCCGGAGACGCGGGAGCGCAGATTCATGAAGTACTCGATGCAGCGGAACGCCGGACGCGTGCCGCTCAGACGAACGTCGAAGCGGCCCCAGAAGGCAGTGACACGGGAGAGATGCTCCTGAAGCAGCGTCAGCGCGTCATCGGGAAGCAGCGTATCGATATGCAGGAACAGCAGAATCTCGCCATTGGCCACCGCCGCCCCGGCATTCATCTGGCGCGCACGGCCCGGCGCGCTGGTGAGGAAGTGGTCCACAAGGCCCTCGCAGGCTGCACGGCTCCCGTCACGGCTGCCGCCATCGACGACGATGATCTCTGGGCGCACCTGCGTCTGCGAATCGCCCTGTGCTTGCAAATTGCCTTGTGCCTGCAAATCGCCTTGTGCCTGCAAATCGCCCTGTGCCTGCAAATCGCCTTGTGGGAGCGGGCCTTGCCCGCGATCTAGCGCTGGAAAAGCATCGCGGGCAAGGCCCGCTCCCACAGCCTGCAGTAGTGGCAGATGACGCCGCAGCGCGTCCTCTTCGTTCAACACGGGAATGATGATGCTGATGCGTTTGCGGGAATCAGTCACTGAGCGCGCCGCCACAGCTGCTGCCCTGCCCGGCCGTGCAGCCGTAGCAGTGGTCGGCCGTGGCGATGGGGTTGCCGGCAAGATCCTGCCGCAGGATATCGGCCAAGTGCGGACGCGGCGCGCGGTCGCTGACGATCAGCGGCAATTGCAGCATCTGGTTGAAGTCGCAATCGTAGACGAAGCCCTGATAGTCGACGCTGATCAGCGTCCTGCACATCACCGTCGCCAGATTCGCCGCCGAGTAATTGTGGCGCAGGATATCCATGTATTCCTGATACAGCCCCTTGGCCAGCAACATCCCGCCGAAGCGGCTGATGGGCATGTTGGTAATCGTGAACAGCTGATTGAACACGATGCCATGGGTGGCGAGCAGCTCGCGCTTGTAGGCCGCCTCCAGCCCCTGCTGGGCGGGAGGCAGGCTCAGGCCGTCGGGGTTGTAGACGAGATTCAGCTGCAGCGCCGGATCGCGCCCATAGCCTAGCGCGTTGAGGCGCTTGAGCGCGCGGATACTCTCGCCATAGACGCCCTTGCCGCGCTGCTTCTCGACATTCTGCTCCAGATAACAGGGCAGCGAGGCTGTGATCACCACCTGCTGCTGCGCCAGAAACTCCGCCATGTCCTCATAGCCCGGCTCGCCCAGAATAGTCAGGTTGCAGCGATCGATGACCTCAACCCCCAGCAGACGCGCATGCGTCACCAGATGGCGGAAATGCGGGTTCATCTCGGGGGCACCGCCAGTCATATCCAGTGTGCGGATGTTATGCAGGCGCAGATAGTCCAGCACCAGCTCCACCGTCGCGGCATCCATCAATTCCGTGCGTTTCGGCCCGGCATTGACGTGGCAGTGGGTACAGCTGAGGTTGCACAGATAGCCCAGATTCACCTGCAGAGTCGTCACCGCACTGCGCCGCAACCGGGGAAAATCCGAAGTCACTGTGGGGCCGGCATCGGTTTGAATCAGAAGTGGACGTGTATCAAGCATGGAGCACTCGCAAATGACGAAATGGGGGGCTTGCCAAAAAGACCTGCGCGGCGCCGATTCTATGCCAGTGCCTGCCAAATTACAGCTTCCGGCGCTTTCTTCACTATTTAGGGCTATCAACATCCAGCTGAAAGCAGGATAATGTGCGCCATGTCAAGGAGATATTTCCGGACCAACGGGTAAGAAAACAGGCACATTCCCGTTCTCATTTCCGAAGGAGAATTATCTGATCGACGGCACAAGCCCTGAATCCTGCCGCGATCAGCACATTAGAAGCAATGAACGCAGAAAATTTTTACATTGTCGCTACGGCGCCCAATGAACCGACTTTGCAGGTGAACATCTCCGGGCCCTATCTGACCCGGCAGGCTGCTGAGGCTGACATGAGTGCGGCCATCGGCGAAGCAGTAGGCCTGGACCCGGCAGCGAAAGATTACGAATACAAGATTGCGAAGATCGCCTGTCAAAAGCCGGGCGTGATTCAGCATATGGCCTGTCACATGGGTGAGCGCCTGTAAGCGCATCAATACGTTAATAGTGATTTTGAATCCAAGGAGAGAGTTTTGTGAAGAAACTGGATCCGCTTCATCACATCAGCATCATTGAGTCCCGCGGCACCAATTGCGCTTGGGTGCGTATCAAATACGACAACAAAAGCTTCCAGGAATCCTTCCCCTTCAAGAAATACGGCGGCAAGGACAAGGCCATCAAGGCCGCGATGAAGAAGCGCGACGAAGAAGGCAAGAAGATCTACGGCGATAACTGGCCCTTCACCAAATTCAGCCCGCGCAAAGTATCCCCATTGAATTCCTCCGGTGAAATCGGCGTCAGCTACTCCGAAAGCGATCACGCCTGGGTTGCTACCTGGCAGGAAAACACCGACGGCGTGCGCCGCCAGCGCAATGCCTACTTCTCCATCAACAAGTACGGCGACAAGAAAGCCCGCACCATGGCCATCCAGCGCCGCCGTGCCGAAGTGGAAAACAACAAGATCAGCGCCTGACCTTACCCTGTACAACCTTACTCTGTGCAAACCTGACCTGTGGGAGCGGGCCTGCTCGCGATCGAACGCGCGTTGAGATTAATCGCGGGCAGGCCCGCTCCCACAACTCCCCTCCTCCCCGCCCAATTTGCCGTGCTATACTCCGCGCGCTGTCCAGACAGCCAGACTTTTCGCAGTACCTCCACCCATGCTCCGGTGGCACAGCTGGATAGCGCGGTCCCCTCCTAAGGGACAGGTCGCAGGTTCAAATCCTGCCCGGGGCACCAAACACTCTTCCAGCAACGTCCGAAGCCTTCCAAAACCTCAATAAATTCATTAAGTAATGCTTGATAGTTCGTCCAGTGGCGTCCTACTATGTACCCCTAAATCCGACATGTCCGGGGGTATTTCCCTGGGGGTACCTGAACACCCCAAGGGAAGTACCCCCAACTGGGGTCCCTATGTCACTCTCCGATTTGAAAGTCAGAACCGCCAAACCCACTGACAAAAACTACAAGCTTTCCGACGAAAAAGGGCTGCACTTACTAGTCAAGCCGTCTGGCGGCAAATACTGGCGCCTAAAATACCGTATCGACAACAAAGAAAAATTAATGGCCCTTGGCGTGTATCCCGACACAACACTTACAAGCGCCAGAGGCAAGCGTGACGCCGCTCGCGCCCTACTGGCCAATGGCATCGATCCCATGGACAACAAACGCGCCGTCAAAGCAGCCAAGCAGGCAGCCAGTTCCAATAGCTTCGAGGTCGTTGCTAACGAGTGGTTAAGTAGGCGCGGCGAGACGTCGGAAGGCAATGACAAGCGCCTGCTCAAGCTGCTGCACAAAGATCTTTTTCCATGGCTGGGGAGCCGTCCAATAGACGAAATCACTCCAGTTGATCTACTGAAAACAGTGCGCCGTGTTGAAGATCGTGGCGCCATTGAGACAGCGCACCGGGCGATGCAGTATGTCGGCCTGATCTACCGCTATGCAGTAGCCACCGGACGTGTTGAGCGCGACATCAGCGCCGATCTTAAAGGCGCCCTGAAAACAACCAAAACCAATCACTTCGCCTCAATTACCACCCCAAAGGAAGTGGCAAAGCTTCTGGTCTCAATCGATCAATATAACGGCACCCCTGTGGTCCATGCCGCTATGAAGCTGTCCCCTCTGCTCTTCTGCCGGCCTGGCGAACTGCGCCACCTGGAGTGGAGCGAAGTGAACTGGGAGGAAAGTCACATCGAGATCCCCGGCCACAAGATGAAGATGGGCCAGCCTCACATCATTCCTCTGTGCCGGCAGGCCATTGAGATTTTGAAAGACCTGCAGCCCATTACTGCCCGCAGCCTCTACATTTTCCCGAGTGCACGTGGTGCCAGCCGCCCACTCAGCGAGAACGGCGTGCGCACAGCGCTGCGCAATATCGGGTACACCAACGAGCAGATGACGCCCCACGGTTTTCGCGCCATGGCCAGAACGCTGCTGGACGAGGTGCTGGAGGTGCCTGTGGAGTGGATTGAGCAACAGCTGGCGCATGCGGTGAGGGATGCCAATGGGCGGGCGTACAACCGCACCAGGCACCTCAAGCAAAGGAAGGAGATGATGCAGAGGTGGGGGGATTATCTGGACGAACTACGCGAAAAAGCCTAATCGATTGAGCTGTTTTGGGGATAAATCGCAATGAACCTGTCTGTATGGGAGGCTTGCTTTTCCAATCATGCTGCACCCTTCCCTGTCCTACTTGCACAACTTGGCCCCCCCCTCAGCAATACTGGATCGCCGTTCTTGTAAATCATGGAGGCACTTGATGACAAAAATCGGAAGAGAGGACTCATCAGCCCGATTTAACAGGCGCTCCTCGACGCCGCCATCGGACGCGCGATACATGACTTGCACCGCACCGTCTGCAATCGGCACCACCGCAATAACCGTCCCGGTGCCGGTTAGTGCAAGACCGGGGGTAAGGATGGCAAGAGTTAACATTTTTCTTTTTAGTCTTGGCTGATGGCTGGTGAGCAGCGGATCATCACCCCAATCATGTTGATGATTGAAGTGTGCTCGTTGACTTAACCAATGCGCATAGATGCCTTGAATTCTGGTTCGTTAGGGACTGTCTGCGTGGCGGTCGTGGCACAGGCCATGATTTCCCCTTGAGGAATTCGTAGACTATAAAAGCACTCAACTGTGCGATAGCGTCCGAAGTAATCCAAACACAAACCGCCATTTAACCTCAGGAGCGAGCGCATGGTGCGACTTGCTGGTTCAACAAAAAATGAAGGATAGGAAACTTGGGCAAATTATTTTCTCTTAAAGAATGGCTGACAATCGATGATGCCGCCAGGCACCTTTCTACTGTACTAGGTGAGGATGTGACCAATGCCGACGTCCTGCGGCTTGGACTGGATGGACGTTTACGGCTGTCGATCCAGTTCGTGAATCATACGAAAGGCCGATGCGGAAAGGTCGTTACTTGGGATGAAACGGATTGGAGGCTGGCTCCAGAACCGAACTTTACTGGGGACGAACAAATGGAGCAGGACGTGCCAGGGTTAACCGATCAGTGCCGCACCAACCCTCCAAAACTTCAAGCACTTTACGATGAGATTTGTGAGAGTGAGCGGGGAAAGTACTGCCGAAGACTGCTCAACTTGATCATTGACGACGAGCGGTTCTTGGTACTATCCGATGACCTGACGGTGCTGGAGGGGGTGTGGGACTTGCCGATGATTGGCAATGAGCTTCGACATGTTGAAAGCAAATACCATGATTTGACTGGCGGCCCAAGTATAGAACCGGGCGGTTTTTTTGCTGGCGCTTTCGTAGAAGGACTTGACGGGGAGATATGCCAGATTCAAAAGCGGCGCGACAACAAAAAACTCCAGTCGGGTTTAAAGGCTGAATTGGAAGATCTTAAACATCATTCGGCTCAAATGATGGTGCTCGACCCTCTAAAGGATTGGGCTGCGGACGATGAAGCGCTACCGCATCGGGCCGGGGAGAATCGAAAGAAATTTATGGATGAAGGAAAGGCGAGGCTAGCAACCTATTACCCGGCGGGTGCACTACCGGAAGATGCGGTCATTGTAGTTCGCACCGAAGCACTCAAGGTTTTTGAGCAGACATTAAACAGCGCACCCGCTGCCAAACCCGAGGGGCACCTTAATCATGACCCGGTATTGCAACAACGAGCAAATCAGATTGCGGAAGATCAAAAGGCAAAAGGCTTGCGTGTGACGCGGGACAAGGTTGCCAAATTGCTGGCGAAAGAGCTCGGAATGACACAAGAAACGGTTGTCCGCAGGATAAGAAAAGATTGGTAGACGCGATGTACCCAAATGCCTTTTATTGCCCAAATAACCCATTGATTTTAACTAATTAAAGCAAATATTTCAGTCTTCCGCCTTATTTTTTGCCCGTGCAAGCTTCTCTCCAGGTGATCCGCTGCAATCCTTAATTGTACGGACAAGGCCACCTAGCAGTGCGGAACGCCCGGCCTTGTTCGTAAGGAAATGAACATGGCTGAGCAACTCCGATCCTTTCTTCGTCTCAAGCAAGTCAAGGCTGCCACTGGCATGTCTCGTAGTTGGATTTACGAGGCAATCCGTCGTGGTGAATTTCCGGCGCCTATCCAACTGGGCATCCGAGCAGTAGCTTGGGATTCTGCGGCTATCGCGAATTGGCAGGCAGAGCGCATGCTTCAGCGAAGTAAAGCAGCCGATTGAGGAGCAGCAGCGATGAATTCTAATGTGCTGAAAGTTTCCTTAACCGACCCGTTGGAAGCCAGTAAAGGCGGCCTGTGTGTGGGTTGCAAATTCCTCAAGTATTTGAGCAATTGCGACAACCAGTCATCTTATGGCCTATACCAGCCAACCCACTCAGGCATGGAAAAACTGCAAGGGAGGGCTAGCCGATGAGCCTTCGACGCGCAATCAATTATAAGTGTAAAGAATGCTCATTCGATCCGATTAACGGCAATGGGACATGCAGACAACAAACCGCCGCCTCTACCTCAAAATCATGCCCTTTTTGGCCGGTCAGACCAAAGCCTTGCCCTACTAATGCTCTGGGGCTTAACGCGCTGGATAATTCAAAGAACGGCAAATTTGCCCCGATTCTGGATGCTGGGGAGGCGCGGCCATGAGTGCATTACCTTATATCTTATATGCTGAGGGCAGAGTGGAAAGCTATTTACAACCAGACCTTAGCGAAGCACAGCGCCTATTGAATAGCGGCATGATGCTGGTCAAATTGCACCCTTACACAAAACAACCCATCGGACTAAATTGGAACAAGAACCCTGCAACGAGTATCGACCCCAAGGCTACCGGCTACGGAATACCGCTTGCTGCAAACGGGTTATGCTCAATCGACCCCGACCATGTAGCCATGGCACGAATAGGACTTAAAGCGTGGGGCTTTAATCTAGACGACCTGCTGGCTGCTGGTGTTCGCACTAGCTCAACCCGCCCCGGCAGCGGGGGGCGTTCGGCGTTCGCGACTGATGAGATGGAGATGGCGCGTTGGCTGACATTTAAAGTCTATGATGGTGAGGGCAAAAGCATCACTGTTCTGGAGTTACGTGCCAAAGCGGAGAACCTTCAAGACTGCGTTCCCGGCGTGGTGTATGTGGATAAGACAACCGGAGAGTTATGCACCCAACAATACGCCAACGAAAACCGCTTTGATAATGCCCCTCTGTTGCCGGACAGCTTTGCAAAATTTTGGCTGTATTTATCTACCAATGATGACGCACTGCGCGAGTATGATCTTAAATTCTGTGAGGCTATCGCTGCTGCCGGATTTAAGGTTAATGGTAAAGAGGCACAGCATCGCCCACCGATGGGCAGCGGTAAGAAGTTGGCATTCCAGTCAACCTGCCGCTCAAGCTATAACCGCACTCACAAGTTTGAGCCAATAGCAGAGCGGCACGGCTACAAGTGGCACGTCACAGAGCAGCGTTACAGTCACCCCGGCGCGACTGGTGCGCCCGGCATTCGACTCATACCCGGCAAGGATGATCTTTGGCAGTCAGATCATGCGGGCGATCCCCTGCACGGCACGTTTGACCCGTGGGCTGCACACGTTCAGCTTGACCACAATGGCGATCTGGCAGCGGCTGAGGAAGCGCAGCGACAGGCCGAAATTGAGTCAGTCGTTAAGAGCTTCGCAGAGGTCCCCGAACCTACCGAGCATGTAGGCAAAGAGGATAAGCCAAAGCAGGAATGGCAGCACCCGCTAACCAAAGTCCTAGATCCCGGTAACAGCATGAAACCACCGACCTGGATCTTGCCGCACTTCATCGGCGCGGGGGTTGTCATCATTGCCGGAGCGCATGGAGTTGGTAAAACAACCGCAATACTTCCGTTGGGCATGGCAGCCGCTGGATTGCATGAGAACGACTATGCGCTTGCGCCAAGACAGTGGCGGCATGTTGTTTATATCACTGAGGATAGCCACCAGGTTGAGCGAATCATTGCAGGCTATGCACCAACCATCGGAGAGACGCCCGTCAGTGTCGGGGAGCGACTGCACGTTGTCGAGGCAGCCCGCATGCCTGCTGATGCCGTTGTTCTCGCAGGGCCGTGGTATCGGGAGCATTACACCCGCACGGTCACCACCGTAACAGGGCGCGAAGTTGCTCTTCTGCCGCTGATTGTGTTCGACACCAAGGCCGCAGTGTTTGAACTGGAAAACGATAACGACAACGCCGAAGCCAGCAAGATGATTGCAGCGATCAAGCAGCGCTTTGCAGGACTGCCTACTTGGATCGTTGGTCACGTTAGCAAGGCAGATCTGTCACGCGATGGAGCGAAATCTGGAATGCCGACATTCAGGGGAGCGAGTGCCTTTGAAGCAGACGCGCATCAAGTGCTGTATTTGGTCAAAGAAAAGGACGATACCCGCTGGCTGGTGCGAGGCAAGACCCGATTCGAGGCGAGCTGGGATGAACTTCGCATTGAGTCTTACAGCAGCATAAAAAACGCTCTCAATGATTTTGATGAACAAGAGGAATTGACCTTGAGGTGGGCAGTTGCCAGTCCACAATGCAAGACACGTGGAGAGATGAATGCCGAAGCGGAGGATACAGCCAAGCGCGAACAAGACGCCGACAAGAAACAGGAAATCATCGAATTGATAAATAAGGCTTGCGATGAGGGCGAGCCATTGAACCGCACTGAAGTTGCCAAGGAGATCGGCGGTAACGCAAAGGCTACCAAGGATCTGATTCGGGACGTTATCGAAAGTAGCTGGGCCGTTGAAGTCAGCGTGCCGCAGGCCATGAGGACGCACCCCAAGCGCAATAAGTTCCTTGTTGGACTGAACAAGGGGCAGCGGGAGCAGTATCTGGCCGTTAGGACGTTACCGCCGGAATTGTTGGATATCCCAGAGACATGGAAAAAACAACCGAAAGCTGCCAAGGAAGAAACACAAGATGAACAGTAGAGAACAGCATTTCATGCGTTCCGACCGAGAACGCAAGGGAAGTGTTTTCGGCGGGGGCATCATGCAGCGGGAGAGCTATTTCATGCGTTCCCGATCCATGCGTTCCCTTAAGAAAGAATCAATGGAATCTATGGATGGGGCTCTTTTTGCCCCCCATCCTGCTTCCGTTCCCGCTGGCTGAAATTAACACGGAACGGATGGGAACTGATGGGAACTGATGAAAAAAACGCAGTGGGTAGAGATGCTTCGTGCGCGCTGCCTATTGCCTTTACTGGTGAAAAGAATCACGGCTGGTGTTTGCGTGGGGCGCAATTCGTTTGAATTTTGCAAAAAATTTTAGGGGCTATGGTGATTTGGCCAGATTGGCTGGTTTGGCCAGATTGGCCAGATTGGCCCTACGCCTAACGCCCCTACGCCCCTACGCCCCTACGCCCCTACGCCGTAACGCCGTAACGCCCCTACGCCGTAACGCCCCTACGCCTAACGCCATTTGCTTTTGAAACATATTTCACTGTGTGAAATAGGGCTAAAGCAATCTCGCGAGACGAGCGGCCCAAAAAACCGGACCGGCCCATCGGATCGACCGTTTTGGCCGAAAAACGACCCAAAAGGGACCCGGACACCCCCAGAACCGACGGGGATAATCGTAAGTCATTGATTTCATTGGAATCACTAATTCCGGTAATTAACATTACCGGAAATAGCAGGCACCCTAGGTGTGTTTTGTTCTGCGGGGTGCTGCCTCAATTGGCTGATCCCCCAAAACGACCCGCGTCTTGTGAGCGGCAGCTATAGCCCGCTTTGACGCAGTCAATTACCGGCCCAAAGTGTTTTTACTGCAGTCTCAGCTACCAGGTGACACCTCTCAAATTCGCTGGCGCATTCAAATCGATAGAAACTTTACATTCTTAGGTTATCCTTGAAACACCCCCCCTTTGTTTTAAACTACATTTGACCAAAATTTTTTGCAAAAAAATATTTCCAGAGCGATCGTGGTAAATACAACCAGAAGCTAACAGAAAGGAGCTTGATAATATCGTAAGACAATTTGAAAACGCCAACCCCGACGGAAGTCTTAGATCAGGCGATGCTCGGAATACTCAAGGTGGGAGCTCCGTTTCTGAGCGACGCACCCAGTTCCTCAACAACTTCCGAGCAGACCAGCAAAGGCTCTACACCGCTAGACGAAATGCGCTTGGAAATAGCGCAGGCGACAGTGGCGAGGCACCCGGGCCTTACCGTAGAGGAAGTGTTGACGCAGATGGAGTCGATGGGCTTCTGAGTTTTGTGCTATATATCGCATACGCAGGAGGCTCTTTATAGGTTATCGCTGCAACAAGATGATGTTGACTTTCCCCAGCAACGAGACAATACTAAAAACTCATTAAGAGAGGGCTGACGCCCCGCCAACCTGCAGCTGTGCAAGGTGGTACCCCGAAAGGGAATGTGGCCGTAAGGCAACG
>CAIRBI010000123.1 GCA_903876785.1 uncultured Gammaproteobacteria bacterium | reverse complement strand
TGTACACGTCTGAATATGTCTACTCACCCGGTTGAGTTCGATATGTACTACAGCGTGTAAGACCTGTGCTCAGGGTCAGCTAGACCAGAAAGCCCGGCTTAGTCCGGGCTTTTTTTTGCCCGCCAAATCTCCTGTGGGAGCTGTGGGAGCGGGCCCGCCCGCGATTGCTTGTGTGTCGATCAAAATCAATCGCGGGCGGGTCCTTTATGCCCTCCGGGTACGCTCCCACAGTTCCCACACGACCCAATTTGGAACCACCGTTAATTGCGCGTTGCACTATTGTGGTGCATAGTGAAACGAAATTAGCGACTCCCCCCGGAAAAACACATATTCTGCGGCGCCCCCGTACTTGGTTTGCTTATTGCATATCATGGTGGAAGCCAGTAGTTAGGCAGCCTCGCTGCCCTGAAAGTGAGCAGTTCCCTTGACCATTGATAACCTTCACAAGCGATTACTGGATAGCCTCAGCACCGGAGTGATCGTTTTCGATCATGAGCTGCGCCTTGGCTACATCAATCTGGCGGCCGAGAGCATTCTGGCCATCAGCGGCCGGCAGTATCACAACGCCTTCATCACCGACATTTTCCTGGACTTTGCCCAGGACCTGAGCGAAATCCGCAACGCCCAGGGCGGCCACCGTACCTTCACCAAACGCAAAGCCCAGTTACACGTCCTCAATAGTGGCACGATCAATGTCGACTACAGCATCACGCCATTGCAGGATATGGGCGATGCAAGCGTTTTGATGGAGGTACAGGCAATAAACTACGCCGAGCGCATCAGCAAGGAAGAAGCGCTGATCTCGACTCATGAGACTACAAGGGAGTTGGTGCGGGGACTGGCGCACGAGATCAAAAACCCTCTGGGCGGCATCCGCGGTGCCGCGCAATTGCTGGCCAAGGAATTGCCAAACAGCGATCTAACCGATTACACCAATGTGATCATTGAGGAAGCGGATCGTCTGCACAAGCTCGTCGACCGTCTGGTCGGCTCGCGCAAACTGCCTGAACTCAAACCCATGAATATTCATGAGGTTCTTGAGCGTGTCCGCAGCCTGATTGAAGCCGAGGTGGTCGACAAGGATATCCGTGTCATCCGCAACTATGACCCCAGTATCCCGGACGTCATGGCCGACTCCGAGCAGTTGATTCAGGCCGTTCTCAATATAGTCCGCAACGCGATGCAGGCGCTTGAAACTCCCAATGTGCGTCACAGCACCGGCACCATTGAGCTGACCACTCGTGTCCTGCGCAACGTCACCATCGGTCCGACATTTCATCGCCTGGTCGCCAGGGTCGAGGTCATCGATAACGGCCCGGGAATTCCCGACGACCTCATCGGCAGCATCTTCTACCCGATGATCAGCGGTCGCGCAGAGGGCACAGGATTGGGACTATCGATAGCACACTCCATCATCACGCAGCACAAGGGCATGATCGAGTGCAACAGCAAGCCCGGCAAGACCCGTTTCGCCATCTACATCCCGGTTGCGCCGGGCAGACGTATCAACACTAGAAAGGACACGCGATCATGAGCAAGCACAATTCGGTATGGGTACTGGATGATGACAAATCCATTCGCTGGGTGCTCGAAAAGTCCCTGACGAAAACCGGACTGAACACACTGTGTTTCGATAACGGTGAGGACTTGCTGCACCGGCTGGAAAGAGAGCGTCCAGACGCCATCATCAGCGACATCCGCATGCCCGGCATCAACGGTCTGGATCTCTTGTCGACTGTCCACGATCAATACCCCTTGCTGCCTGTCATCATCATGACTGCACACTCCGATCTGGACAGTGCCGTGTCTTCTTACAGCCGTGGCGCATTTGAATACCTGCCCAAGCCGTTTGACATCGACGAAGCAGTCGCGATGACGGTGAGAGCCCTTGAGCACTCGCGCGAGAAGAGTGTGGAGATTCCCACCCCAGTGCTGGAGAACCGCAAGGACATCATCGGCGAGGCGCCGGCGATGCAGGAGGTGTTTCGAGCCATCGGCAGACTCTCACAGTCCAACATCACGGTACTGATCAATGGTGAGTCCGGCACCGGCAAGGAGCTGGTGGCACACGCTCTGCATCGTCACAGTCCGCGCCGCAACAATCAGTTCATCGCGCTCAACGTGGCGGCGATTCCGAAAGATTTGATCGAATCGGAACTGTTCGGTCATGAAAAAGGCGCCTTCACCGGCGCTACCGCTCAGCGCACAGGGCGCTTCGAGCAAGCCAATGGCGGCACACTCTTTCTCGACGAGATTGGTGACATGCCTTCGGAAACACAGACTCGCCTCTTGCGAGTTCTTTCTGACGGCGAGTTCTATCGGGTTGGCGGTCACACGCCAATCAAAGTGGATGTTCGCATCATCGCGGCCACACACCAGAATCTCGAATTGCTCGTTTCCAAACATTTGTTTCGGGAAGATCTTTTCCACCGCCTGAACGTCATTCGCATTCACATCCCGCGCCTGCGCGACAGACGCGAAGATATTCCACGTCTTTCGCAACATTTCCTCGCCAAGGCGGCCGAAGAGCTGGAGGCGGAACCGAAGGTGCTGCGCCCCGAAACTGAAAAATACCTCACAGGTCTCACCTGGCCAGGCAACGTGCGTCAGCTCGAAAACTTCTGCCGCTGGATTACCGTCATGGCTTCCAGCCGTGAGGTGCATATCGATGACCTTCCTCCCGAGCTTCTGGAGCCGCAGGCGCAGAGCAGCAACTCCGGCAGCTGGTCACAGTTGCTGTACAACTGGGCGGATCAGGAATTGAACATGGGACACAAGGAGATTCTCAATCAAGCCACGCCGATCTTTGAACGGACGATGATTGAAGTCGCACTGAAGCACACTGCGGGCCGCCGTCGCGATGCTGCTCTGTTGCTGGGCTGGGGCCGCAACACGCTGACGCGCAAGATCAAAGAACTGAAGATCGATGGAGACAGCGACGACGAGGGAGATGACGACGCCTGATTGACCTGTGGGAGCGGGCCTGCCCGCGAAGAAATTTGGGGTCAGAGTGAAATTTGGGGTCAGAGT
>CAIRBI010000122.1 GCA_903876785.1 uncultured Gammaproteobacteria bacterium | reverse complement strand
GCGCTTTATAAACGTCTGGTTGCCGTCGCTTCTAGTGCCGAAGCGGGCAAGGCTTGTAGTCGTCATTCTGGTCGCCTTTGTCGCACACGCTGCCGAAATAGCTGTGTACGGCGTAACGCTCTATGGTCTGGTTGCCTGGGCTGGAGTTGGCGCGCTCCATGGGGGCACAGAGTTCTCCCTGATGGCATGCATGTACTTCGCTGCGGAAGCTTACACCTCTCTGGGACTTGGCGACGTGACGCCTGTTGGCCCGATCAGGTTACTAGCGTCAGTAGCGGCACTGAATGGACTGCTCCTCATCGGTTGGTCGGCATCATTCACGTACATATCGATGGAACGGTTCTGGCGCGATACTCCACATCGCTGAGCTGATCTTGGCCACCTAGTCGCGCGGACGAAGGAATAAAATGAAAATTACTCGCTTGATCAGGACACTGCTTGCACTGGTGACGAGTGCCATCCTGTGCAGCGCCGTTGTGGCTCAAGGCACCAGCATCACCGAGCTGGGTGGAATGCGTGTGCCGTCGGCAGGCAATTCCAGTGCAGGGGCCAGCGCCAGCTTCGCCATTGGCATCACCACCGACAACGGTCTCAGCTGGCGCAACAATGCCACACCGACCGACCAGCTGCGCCTCGTCGGCAAGGTGCGGCCTGAAGCGTCTCAGATCGGTCAGGCAGCGGACATTTATCTGCTGGCGAAAACGGGAGCCGTCGTCCTGATGCGCAGAACCGATGGCGCCTTTGAGCAATGGAGCGGCCAGTTGTCCGATCTGGTGCCATATCGGCAGCAGGCGAAGCTGGCGGCCGATACCGAGGTGGATCTGTTCACCGGGCAACTCGGCGTCACCGGCCTGTTCGAACTGTTCCTCGGGTATCGCGGCCCCGATGGCGTGCTGCACTACAGCCCCGCGCCCTTCAGCCTCAACGTCAATACAAACCCACCAAGCGCTTCGTCTTCCTGGTTTTTCAACGGCACGGCCTGGCAGAGCAACGGTGCAGCCGCAGATTGCCCGAGCCCGCTGTTGCAGCCCCCTCTCGACCTCAGCAAGGTGACCTCAATTCTCTATCCGGGACAGACGCGTGGTGGCGACTACAAGGCACATGGTGGCTTCCGCCTTGATGGCGCCGGACAGACCAACCAGGTCACAGTGGTGTCGGCCATCGCGGGTACCGTGGTGCGGGGCGCAAGGGATACGGCGCATGGGGTTGTGCAGTACGGCTTCGATATCATCAATCCCTGCGGTGTGATGATGAGGGTTGGTCATCTGCTGGAGCTGTCTCCGAAGTTTGCCGCCATCGCCGCCATGCTGCCGCCTGCGACTGCCAACAGTACTTTCACCGAGCTGTCGGGTTACACGGTCAGCGCGGGCGAACCGATCGCGACGGCAATCGGCATGGCTGGCAACGTTTTCATGGATTTCGGAATCTATGATCTGCGTTCGCGCAACCCCGCCACGACTCACATGACTGGAGAGCTCAGACCCTACGGCATTTGCTGGCTCGATGTCTTGCCTGTCACTGACAAGGCGCGCGTGCGCAGCTTGGCACCGGCGGATGGGGTGTCGGGGTCCATGAGTGATTACTGCAGGTAGGTTTTTCCACGTCTTCTAAGGGTGCAAAAATATGGAACGAGCAAACGCAGTTCGCGTCGGAATGGATCTTCCTGTTATGTGGGTGGAATGAATAAATGAAAATAGTTCGCCTGATCAGGACACTGGTTGCACTGGTGACGAGTGCCGTCCTGTGCAGCGCCGTTGTGGCCCAAGGCACCAGCATCACCGAGCTGGGTGGAATGCGCGTGCCGTCGGCAGGCAATTCCAGTGCAGGGGCCAGCGCCAGCTTCGCCATTGGCATCACCACCGACAACGGTCTCAGCTGGCGCAACAATGCCACACCAACCGACCAGCTGCGCCTCGTCGGCAAGGTACGGCCTGAAGCGTCTCAGATCGGTCAGGCAGCGGACATCTATC
>CAIRBI010000121.1 GCA_903876785.1 uncultured Gammaproteobacteria bacterium | reverse complement strand
TCGAGCGTCAGATAGTTGAAGTCTTCGATATAGTCAGGAGCGATGACTGATTCTTCGGGGAAATAGTAATTGGCGTGCGCGGACTCGAAAAACATGAAACCGAAGAAGGGATCTTCAGCCTTCTCGATATATCCCAGCAGGTCTGTGACGTTCTTGCGATCGCGTTCCCAGCCTGCGCCCTCGGTATAGGATTGCAACTGCGCTGCCGGAAGTCCCGCGAACACGGTCTTGTCGAATTCGGGATAGGAAAAGCGCGAACTCGTGTAAGCCATCATGTCGTAGTCGTTCTTTTGCAGGACTTCCATCAACAGGGGCTGACGTCCCGAATTGAGGAAGTCGAACCAGTAACTGCCATAGAGGCCATAAAACTGCGAGAACATACCCATGCGTGTGCCGTTGCCGCCGCTATAGTGCTCACGGAACTGTTTGGTCTTTTGCGCGAAGGCCCAGGTCTGCGGCATGATCTCGGGCGTGAGCATGTCGGCACGCCAGGATTCAGCCACCAGCCAGACGATGTTGTAGGGTGTCGTCAATGGTTCATCGGGGGCTTCAGGGTAGTTGAGGCTGCCGCCACTGATGGCGACCTCCATGTCCGCACCCTCGGGGCGATCGATCGTGGCACCCATATCCTCGAAGAAACTGCGCGCGGTCACGGGCATGTACCAGATGATCCTATCGGCTATCTGCAGCACGGCCCGGTCATAGTGAAACTCGGACCAGGCATACCAGCTTCCTTGCAACAGAAACACACCGATGAAACCAGAAACCAGATAACTGACACGCAGGCGACGCGTCCACAATCGCTCAAAGGGAATGAAACGCAAGAGCAGCCACACGGCGACGGTAAGGGTCAGGACTACGATTGCAATCGTGACATTGGTAGATGCAGACACACCCATCGCTTCGACACCCCCGGGTGTCATCAGCAGATTCAGGACAAAGAAATTGAAATAAAAACCGTACATGTCCCGCAGCTTGTAATTCACCACGAGGAACAGCACGAGCAAGACAGCTGCGACGGTGACGGAACCCGCCAGCCACGGCGCATTGGCGCCGGAACGGGAACGCCAGTGCCATACGAGAAACAACAACAGGGCGGGAGAACTCAGCAGTGTGGCCTGAACCGCAGCAGCACCAAGCAGGAACAAGCCGGATTCAAAGGTGATATCTGGCACCCAGGCCATCAACAGACTGCCGAGGAAGACCGCAAGCCATGTAAAAAAGACCGCGCGCTGTGGGGCTGGAATGTGCACTGACAGGGGCATAGGCTTTGAATCCCGAATGATTTTATGGCAGTTTCGGAACCGAGCCTATTCGTTCAAACTTAAGGCAGCCTTAAGCCAGCCTTAAGCCAACGGTATTTATTACACTTTCATGACGCTTCTTGTGATTTAGAACTCATACTCCAGTAGCACGCGGTAGGTGTAATCCGGGGTCGTGTCGTTGGCTGGCACTATGATGCCGGCCTCCCAGTGCCACTTCTGATTTCCACTGCCACGCACCAGCCCCGTCAGCACCGGACCGATGCCACGGGTGAACTCGTCAGCATAAATTTCAATGCCCGGCTCCAGGCTCTCGCGATACCGCAAACGCCATTGTGCTGACATGAAGCTGTCGAACTCATTGCGGATATTGGACCCGAACTCGTATTCGACACCGAGATTCACCGTACCTACCCAATTGCCCCACTGACGGCTGACCAACAGCGTGGTTGCAAACTCTGCCACACTCTCACTGCGCTCGCGCTCATACTCCACCAGCAGCCCCCAGTCGGCGGCATACTCGCCCTGCTCCGTCAGCTGAATCTTGCTCTCCAGCTCATATGACTGCAGACGCATGGCGCGCCCTGGCATTTTCATGCCAATCAGGTACAGCTCTGCAAACACGCGCTCGTTGATGGCGGCTCCGAAACCTACCCGCTGACGCAGTATGTCGCTCTCGAAGGGATCGTCGTCGGTCTGGTAGTAGGTGCGCAGCTCAAGCTCGCGCTCCAGAGGTAGCACATACGGATCATAGACCCGCCCCACGCCGTTGTGATGAAGCAGGTTGTCTGCATAAGTCGGAATGCTGACCAGCCCCCCTGTCAACAGTCCCGCCAGTAGAAAAGACACCCGGCCACCGGCCGCGCACAAGATGCCGCACGTTCGTATCATTCATTACTCCGATGTGTTCGTATTGCTCCGGGATTAGCGGAAATGTTTCTGACTGAAAAAATTCCGATCCCCATGGCCGCGAGCGAAAGCAGCAAGGCGCCTGCAAACATAACGACTTGCGTGGCGATCGGGCTGGCCTCATAGCCAATCACGGCCTGCAGCAGCTCGCCGAGCAGCGACGACTCTGCCACCAGCGCTGAGCTGTCCCACAGGGGCTCGGAGGTCGGCACCAGGTCGGCCTGCGCCAGAAAGAGGGCCGCCTGCGAGCTCATCCCCGCACCGATGACCAGAGCCATGATGCTGCTGAACAACAGACAATGCCGCGCCGACAAAGTTCGCAGGCCGTAGTAAATGAAAGTGCCGAGACTGAAGCCAATGCCGGTGCCGATCGCGCCACCTGCCAGCACCGACGTCATATCACCGGCGACCACGCCGTAAGAGTATACGTAGAGATAGATTTCCGATCCCTCGCGAACCATGGCCATGGCAATTGTTGCCGACAAGACCAACAGTGACAGCGCTGGCAGACGCGCAATCTTCGGCGCCTTGAACTCGCGCATAGCAAGAAAGTTATGAGCCAGCAGCAACAGCATGATGAGAAGCAGGATCACCGCGTTGACAATCTCCTGCCCGAACCCTTCGAAGGCCATGGAGATATCTTCCAGAGACAGGGCATAAATCAAGGCTCCTGTCAGCCCGGCAAACAATGCCGGTGGCAGCCAGCGGAAACGCAGGCCCAGAGCGCTGGAGGACGCCAGCAGCATGCAGATGATGAGCACGGCCTCCAACACTTCGCGCAGAACGATTATCAGGGCGCTGGTCATGCCACACGTCTCCTCGGAGTTGCCGCTCTTGTCAGCACTACAAAATTATTCAACGATGACCTTCCCCTGTGCCGTCTTCGGATTGAACTCGCCAAAGAATGGATACTCGCCCGGCTTGAGCGGGCCGATGAAGACAACCCCCTGCGTGTTGCCGATGATGACCTTCTCCCGGTTCAACTCGTAGCTCTCAAACTCCTCTGGAGTCGCATCCCGGTTGTGTATGACCAGCTTCACCTTCTGTCCGGCCGGAATCTTCAACTCCGAGGGATAGAAAAGGTGTTCGCGAATCTCGATCTCGAAGACCGGCGTCTGCGCCTGCGCGCTCATCGCCACGCAGCACAACGCAGCGCCAGTCAGGCGCCGCATCTGGCACTTGAGTTTGCGACCAACGTTGCCGGAGGGTTGTCTTGAAGGTGTCATGTCGTGTTGCCTGCCTGTTTTCAAAACGTCATTGGTTGCGAGAGTCTGTATCGAAGGCGCGCAAGGTAATGGTGATACACAACCCTCCCAGCCTCTCTGAGCTTGACAGCGCGATTTGTGCGCCGTGCATTTCCACGATGTGCTTCACAATTGCCAAACCCAGTCCCGAGCCACTTACTCCGGAAGAATGCCGGTCGCCATCGAGGCGATAGAAGCGATCAAATACCCGCTCGTAGAAGGCTTCTGGAATGCCCGGACCGGAATCTTCGATCTGCAGTTGCACTTGCGCATCTGCACTAGCGGATTTGCCGATGCGCTCCACCCGCATGAGAATGCTGCCGCCCGAGGGGGTGTATTTGGAGGCATTCGTCAACACGTTGACCACCAGTGAGCGCAACGCCGTGGCGTCGCCTTTTACGACCGCACTGGCGCCTTCCAGCTCAAAATTCTGATCGCGCTGCAGTATCTGCTCATACTCGGCACTGACCACTTCGCGCACCAGTTCGAAAACGTCCACGGGCACGAATTGCACCATGTACTGATCGGGCGCGGTGCGATTGAGCACCAGTATCTGTTCGACAAGGTGCCCCATGGCATCGATACCTTTATGCAGGTCCGCCGCGCTGGCAATGGCCTCAGCGTTCGTTGCGCTGTCGGCAAGTTCTGCCTGCAGATTGTGAATCTGCACCTTGAGCGTGCTGATCGGCGTGCGCAGCTCGTGGGCCGCATCCGCCGCAAAGCGCTTCTCCCGCCCGAACGAAGACTGCAGGCGCCGCAACAGATCATTCGTGGACTGCGTCAGGGGCGTCAGCTCTTTCGGAATGCCTTCCAGCTGCACGTTGCTCAGGTCCGAGGCCTCGCGCGAGCGCACCTCGCGCGCCAGCACCCGGATCGGGCGCAGGCCATAACCGACGATAAACCAGATCAACAGTGCCGCCAGCGGAATGCTCAGCAGGGTCGGAACTACTGCTTCCAGAATGACCCGTTCGGCCAGTTCGTAACGCAAATCATAACGCTGTGCCGCCATCAGCCAGTGCTGCTGCTCCGGGTCACGGATGGCCAGCACCCGCCAGCGATACCCGTTGAAATTCACATCCCGGTAGCCAACCTCGAAGGGCGTCATCTGGGTGACTGGCGCCAGCACGGAGCGCAGCACCAGCGCCCCGTTCGGATCGAATACCTGATAAGCGATACGCATCTCGGCACTTAGCGCAAGATCGCTCTGCTGTGGCAAGAGCAATTCCTCGACCACGCGGGCATAGCCGGCCGAACTCAATTCGGGATTGAGCAGACTCAGCAGCTTGACGTGCTCAAGCAGCTGCAGATCGAACAGATTCTCGGCCTCCAGCATACTCTCGCGGTACCCGCGCAACGACGACAGAAAGCTCACCATCACGATGATGGCTATCAAAGTCAGCGTCAGAAAGAGTCTAATCGAAGTCATGCGCTACCAATCGTCCTTAGCACGGAAGTCGTCTCCAGGATTTCCTCATCAAACGTCTGTGCCGGCTTGCTTCTTGATGACATAGCCCACGCCCCGCACAGTCTGGATAAACCCGACCGGCAGTTTCTTGCGCAGGTTGTGGATATGCACCTCCACCGTGTTGCTGCTGACCTCTTCGCCCCAGCTGTAAAGTTTGCTGTCGAGCATCTCGCGGGTCTGCACCTTGTTGGCGCTCTCCATCAGCGATTTCAGCAGCATGTATTCGCGACGCGACAGAGTCACGTTCTCGCCCGCCACGGTTACTTCCAGGCTATGGGTGTCGAGGTTGACGTCACCGATCACGATGTTCTTGCTCTTCACACTGCCGAGCCTGCGCTCCAGCGCGCGCAGGCGCGCGAGCAATTCGGCGATTTCGAAGGGTTTGGCAAGATAGTCATCGGCACCCGCATCCAGCCCGGCGACCTTGTCGCGGGTGCTGTCACGGGCTGTCAGAATGAGGACGGGGTTGGAAAAATGCTCATTGCGCGCAGTGCGCAAAACCTCCAGCCCGTCCATGCCGGGCAGGCCGAGGTCCAGAATAAGGATGTCCGGATGTGCCGTGCGGATTGCGACCAGCGCAGTCTCGCCACGATCCACGTGATTGACGCTGAAGCCAGCGGCGCGCAGCGCACGCTCGATCGCCTGCGCCAGCGCCAGGTTGTCTTCCACCAGCAGAACCTGCATGTCTCTCTCCATTGGCTGCAAATGGCCATTCATTTCGATTGGCCATTCCGCTCGCAATGGCCGCTTACTTTGTGCCTTCGATCTGCTGCAGCATACGCTCGATTTCACCTCGACGGCCCTGGTCAGCCAGTTCGCGACCTGGTCTGGAGGGGGAGTTGAGAGCGCGCATCAAATAGCGCTGCGCATCTTCGTATTTATCGGTCTTGAAGAGATGCTCTGCATAGAAATAATTGGCATCGATACCTTCCGGGGCAATTTCCAGCCCCTTCAACAAGAGCTCTTCGCCTTTCTCTTCATCGCCGAATCCCACCGGCCAACCGGGCACGCTCAGGTAGAGTACACCAAGACTGGTGTAAGCGGAGCCTTGCATTGCATCGGCATCCAGCGCCATCGCTGTTTCGAGGTCTTCCTTGGCGGCCTTTGCTGAAGAAAGCGCACCCAGCCCGCCCTTGGCACCGGCATAGCTGGATTTGATGATGCCACTCCAGATCCATGCCTCGGCGCTGTCCTGCTGCGCTTCGGTGACCCTGCGGGCATCCTCGATCAGGGTGCTGAAGGCCTCTACCTGAGTCTCGCCCTGGGTCATGTAATTCACCTCGGCCCAGCGCTGTTGCAGCACCTCAACTTCGGGTGTCATTTCCGCATACGCGGCCTGCATGATGCCTGCGGCAAGAATTCCCGCCAGCAAAATTGTCGCTCCCGCTATGCGTTGGATCTTCAGTAACTTTTTCATACATTCGCTCCTCTTGATTTGGCATCCGCAAATTTGCGGATTACCGGCAATTGTTTACGTAAAGAACCATCCGTCATGGCAGGCAGCATTGCGTTGATCCACGCGTAAAAACGCTCGGGCCAGCCGATCACGCAATGTCCCCAGCGCTCGCTCTGCACGCGCTGCACAATGAAACGGGCCACCTGACGCGGATCATCCATGGCATTGCCAAGCGCGAGGTTCATGGCGACAACACGATCGCTGTTGAGTGCGGTCCGCGTCGCCCGGGGTGCCACGTGCAATACACGCACACTGGTATCGGCCAGCTCGCGGCGCAACGCCTCGCTGAAGCCTCGCAATCCGAACTTGCTGGCGCAGTACGCGGCATAACCCGGATAGCCAATGCTGCCAAAGGCCGATCCGATATTGACCACAGCGCCTGACGGACGGCGCAGCAGTAATGGCAACAACTGTTGCGTCAACAGCACGGGCACCGTGAGATTCAGCTCAAGTTGCCGGGCGACAACTACCGGGTCGGCATTCTCCAGCAGATTGAAATCGTTGGTGCCTGCGTTATTGACCAGCAGATCGATGTCCAGTTGCGCACACTGATCGCGCAGCTTCTGTCGCCCCGCACTTTCGAGTAAATCCACGGCTACCGACAGATGTGGTGCGGTTGCCGGAACGGGCAGTGTCTTTATCAGCGCATCGAGCTGAGTCTGGTCGCGGCCGACCAATATCATCCGCGCACCAGCCCCTGCAAATTCCGCCGCCAACTGGCTGCCGATGCCCCCCGTGGCGCCGGTTAGAACGATGGTGCTGCTGCGAACGCGCATGGAACCCTCCGTCAGTGCGTGATGACGCTGTCGAACACGCCTTTGTAGAGCCGATAGAACGTCTTCGTGGTGTGAATCAGCAGCTCTTGCTGCTCCGGCTTGTCGAACCGATTCATCAGGTTCTCCAGATATTTGATATGAGTCTGGTCGATGGAACCGTGGGAGCGCAGATAGCTGAAGGCGCGCTCCGGCAATCCGAGCGCCTCCTTGATCTGGCTGGCCGCGTGATCGGCGAGATTGACGCTGGTGCCCTCAAGCACCTGCACCATGCCGAAGAAACCGATGGGGTTGACGCGCGACACCATGTCCCAGGCATAGGCGACCATCATCTCGGTGGCGAAAGACGGCTTGCTGTGGCGCACGGCTTCCTTGTCAGCACCGCAGGCGGCGATGTCATTGAGTATCCACTCCTGATGCCCCAGCTCATCTTCGATATATTCGGCAACGCCCTCGCGCAGCCATTCCATTTCTTCGGGCAGGCGCGCGCCCACGGCCATCAGCAACGGCACGGTGAATTTGACGTGGTGGTAGGCCTGCGTGAGGAAGGCGATGTATTCGTCCAGTGTCACGTCGCGCACCATGCAACGACGGATGATCTCAGCGCTGACCAGCTGCTGACGTTCTGTTTCGGTGGCAGCAATCAGCGTGTCGTAAAAAGGCTTGGTCGTCATTGGGGTAACCTCGATTAAGGCTGCGCGGATGCAGCGGTGGAAAGCGTGGGATCTGTATGTGGAGACGCAACGTAAAGCGCATCGATCTGCTCACGGTATTGCAGTTCAATCTGCGGGCGCCTGGGGCGACCATTGCTGGTCAGCAGGTCACTCTCGACACCAGTGCCCCGGCTGAAGGGCGCCGCCAGCCGGTGCCAGCGGCGGATGCGTGCATACTCAGGCAGGGTGGCGTTGACACGGGTCACGCACTCTTCAATCTGTTGATCTGTCACTTGTGCGGCACGCGCCGCGATCAGCGCGACGCAATACGGTCGCGAATCACCAAACACATAGCTCTGCGCGATGGGAGCACAGGCGCCAAGCTCGGCCTCAACCCACTCGGGGCTGATGTTGCGGCCGAAGCTGGACACCAGCAGGTTCTTGCGTCGGCCGAGGAAGTGCAGGTAACCATCAGCGTCGAAATAGCCGAGGTCGCCTGTGGCGCAGCGTCCGACCGAGGCGGAGCGCCAAGAGTCTTTGTCACCGGCATAGCCGAGGAAAACTTTACCCGTCACCACGATCTCGCCGTCGACAATTTCGACGTGACCATGCGCCAAGGGCTTGCCGAGACTGCCGTTGCGACGTGCTTCAGGCGCATTGAGGCTGACGACGGATCCGCACTCGGAGAGACCATAACCTTCGTACACGGGCAAACCGTGAGCCCAGGCACGCTCAAGCAGCGAGGCGCTGACCGTCGCGCCACCAACAGCGATGAAACGCAAGGAGTCCGGCAGCTTCCAGCCCGCGTCGGCACTCATGACCAAGGCTTCCAGCAACTGCGGAATCAGAATCAGGCTGTTGGGACGGCAGCGCACGAGCACATCGAGGAAAGTCGGCAGCGAGAAGCCAGAGTTGCCATTGAAACCCAACACTTCTTCGCTGGCCACGATGATCTGTGCACCACGACGCAAAGGCGCGTGGACACCGGCAATGTTTTCCAGCAGCGTCGCCAGCGGCAGGACGCACAGATGGCGTTCGATCGCGCAGCTGCGAGTCGCGTCCAGAATCGAACTGGCGACCGCTGACATAGTCTCCGCACTCAGGCACACGCCTTTGGGCGCGCCGGTGGAACCGGAGGTAAAGGTAATCTTGCGGGTGTGCGCGGGCACGCTGTGCGCCCTGACGCTGACCGCGTTCTGACGATCGCCACTCTGCAGGTATTGGAGACCGGCAAGCGTGCCGATAGGTGTGAATGCGCCGCCTGGCAAAGTTTGCAGAAGCTGAGGGGAGTCCGTCAGGATAGCGTCGACCGGCACGACATTGAGCGCATGCTGAAGCTGAGCAAGCGAGAAGAAGCGCGGCAGCGGCAGCAGCGTGACTCCGCTCTGATCACAGGCCAGATCGGCGACGATCCAGGCCGGGCCATTGTCAGCATGCAGGGCCAGCGCCTCCACGTGGTCGGCGCGCAGCGCGCTCGCCAGAGCCAGTACTTCCTGTTGCAGTTGGTGCCAGGTATAGACCGTTTCCAGTGCGCCGTTGTTCGGCCCTTGAAAACGCAGGATTGCTGGCTCGTCGGGCTTCATGTCGGCGTGGTAACAAACGCTGGACCAAAGCTTATTCATACTGGCAAGCCTCGCTGTGGGCGCGCAGACGATCAACGATGTAAGCCACTTCGCTTGCGTGCTCCTGCAGAATCTTCTGTGCGAATTCATTGCGACGCAGCGTGTGCCAGGCCTGTGCTATGTCACCGACTACGACACAAGGTTTGTTGTCGTAGTAGCTGCCCCAGTCCTTGCCATGCTCTCCCAGACGCTGCAGATCAGCTTCACAGATTTCCTGTGGCGCAAAGCCCAGACGGTGCAGCAGCGAGCTGACTTGCGCCGTCGCGGTAAAAGTCACCCAGCGAAAACCTGCCTGATACAGCACTTCGGTCAGCGCAATGAACAGCAACTGGCTGCTGCCTCGGCTGCCGGCAAGATTGCCTGTTTCGATAATCAGCGCACGATCAACGGGAGCACCCTGAAGGCCGGAGACAATGCTCTCGATCGGGGCATCCAGATAATTTTCCACAAAGAAGCGGCCACAGGCGCCTGGACGCAGACCGAGTACGCCTTGCACGGCGTCGTCGCTACGGGTGGCCAGCAGATAAGGGAGGAAGTGCTCGATGTTGGCGTTGTAAGTTTCTGCGTAGCGGGAGTGAATATAGCTCTCGAGCTCATCGCGGTGCGGAGACTGGACATCATGGACACAGAGCATGGGCTGCAGATTGGCAAATTTGGTAACACAAAGTGGTGTGGCTGACATGACCTGAACTCCGGTTGGGTGGATCATGTCGCCACTTTAGAAAATGAATCTTAATGCAGTATTAAGTCACTACTATGATTTGCAAAACATTGCAGACCAGCATGTCAATCCAGCGGCTTCTTCGGAAACACCTTGCGGCCGCTGAACATCGCGGAAATCAGGCCGTGGCCTTCTTTCACTTCAGTCACCACCACCGCGCCGATGTGCAGCACGATGGCGATCAGCATCAGCCAGAAGCTGATCTCGTGAATCTCGATGAACGGTTCGCGAAACTTGCGCATCTCCGCGTAACCATCCGGGTCCAGCATCTCCTTGTTGCCAGGCACCAGCCCCTCCAGGCGCGCGTGATCCTCACCAGAGGCGGTCGCCCACTCCGCAAACTCATGACCGAAGGGCGGGAAGTACAGATCGGTCCCGGCCAGCACCAGCCCTGTTACCATCTGCGCTGTCAGCAGGAAAAACAGCACCGCCAGCATCAGCCTGGCCACGGGATTGTGCCCGCGATAGGCCGGTGGCTCCCCGGCTTTTGCCCCTTTGATCCACTCCCGCAGCGCGGTTCCATAGCCCTTGCCGCCGGGCAATACCGCCGACCAGCGCGCATAGCGCCCGCCGATGAAACCCCAGACGAAGCGCCACAGCAGGTTGAGAGCGAACACGTAGCCGGTCCAGGCGTGCAGAATCTTCAGAGTCACCTTGCCCTCGCTGCTCACGCCCAGGCTGTTGGCATTCAGGATCAGCACCCCGATCACGATCAGCAATAACACACACAGGACGTTGATCCAGTGGAACCAGCGCACACCTGCATCCCAGACCTGATAGGACTGCACTGTCTGCGGCACGTCATGCGGTGTGTCATTGAGCGTGTCATTCGGACCAGCTTCGTTTTCCTTGGAATCCTTCATAGCGGCCTTTAGCCTCCTTTGATGATGTCATTGGTGTTTGCCGACTGCCTGCCCGCGGCACGCAGCAGCATCCTCATTCCATGCTCGCACGCCAATATTAAAATCCCGTTAAATTGCGCCGGAATTCTGTCTGTACCGTGAGCAGGGGATGTGCGCACCCCGCCCTCTCACGTATCATGCGCCCATGTCATCTCTTAACCAATACGCGCCCCTTGCGCAGGGTCAAACAATGGTCTCTCGCGACGCCATCTCCGTCACCAGCCTCAATCGCATGGCGCGATCACTCCTGGAGAACCACTTCGGCAATGTCATCGTGGACGGCGAGATATCCAATCTGTCCATGCCAGGCTCCGGCCACTGGTATCTGACGCTCAAAGATGAAGGCTCGCAGATTCGCTGCGCGATGTTCCGCAACCGCAACATGAGCGCCGGTTTCAGACCGCGCGATGGCATGCAGGTGATCGTGCGCGGCAAGCTCAGCATCTATGAAGGGCGTGGCGATTATCAATTGATCGCCGAGGCCATCGAGGAGGCCGGGGACGGTGCCCTGCGCCGTCGCTTCGAGCTACTCAAACAGCGGCTAAGCGCGGAGGGTCTGTTCGATGCCGGGCGCAAACGCCCCCTGCCCGCTCACACTCGCCACGTCGGCGTGATCACTTCGGCCACCGGCGCGGTCATTCGCGACATCATCAGTGTGCTCAAGCGACGCTTTCCCGCCATCGTCATTACCTTGTTTCCCGTGGTCGTGCAGGGGACAGAGGCAGCGGCCGCGATAGTGCGCGCCATCGCTGTCGCCAACCGCCGACGCGAGGAGCTTGGACTGGACGTACTGATCGTCGGCCGGGGCGGTGGTTCGCTGGAAGATTTGCAGGCGTTCAACGAAGAGAGTGTGGCGCGGGCGATCCATGGCAGTGCGCTGCCGGTGGTGAGTGCGGTGGGACATGAAACCGACTTTACTATCGCCGATTTCGTCGCCGATCTGCGTGCCCCCACCCCTTCGGCGGCCGCAGAATTGCTGAGTCCCGACCGTCAGGAATATCTGCAGGTGCTGGCGGGCTACGAGCAGATCTTCAGCAAATTGATTCGCGAGCGACTGCGTCAGAGTACCCAGCAACTGGAATGGCTGATCCGTCAGCTCAAGCATCCTGGCCGCCGCCTGCAGGAACATGCCCAGACGCTCGACATTCTGGAGGGTCGCCTGTTGCGCGCAACCCGCCACCGCATCAGCGCCGCCGCGCAGAAACTCCAGCAACTGCAGCACCGCCTGCTGCTGGAGTCGCCACGCCATCTCATCCAGCAGCACAGCCTGCGGCAGACAGCACTTCTGCACCGGCTGCAGCAGGGACTGCGGCAGACCATGCGGGACAAGCAGGCCCAGCTCGCCCAACTGGTCCGCAGCCTGGACAGCGTCAGCCCGTTGAGCACTTTGCACCGGGGCTACAGCATCACCTTCGATGCGCAGGGCCAGGTGCTGCGGGACACCACGACGTTGCAGATCGGCACGACCATCACCACACGATTGGACGATGGAACGCTGCGCAGCACCGTCACGGAAGTGCTCTTGACTGAAACCACACCAAAGGAAAAAACCTAGTGTCGATGCGTGGATGCCTCTCTTTCATGACCGCCATGACCGCCATGACCCTGTTGCTGTTGAGCAGCAAGACCCTCGCCGTGCCGGTCAATAGCCTGCCCACAGAGGCGCTGGTGCCTGGCGGCGTAGCGGTGCTGGCGACCGGCACCCAGGCTGCAGCGGCCGAGTTCCGCGACGAGCGTGTGCTGCTGGCCGAGTATCAGGGCGCGCAGTACGCCATCGTCGGCATTCCGCTTGATGCCAGACCGGGCAGTCACGAGGTAGCGCTGAAGGCCGCCGATGGCAGCACCACGGCGCTGAGCTTCAGCATCACCGACAAACAATATGTAGAACAGCGCCTGACTATCACCAACGAGCGGCAGGTGAATCCAAACACCGAAGACATGGTTCGCATCAACCGCGAGAGCGCCGAAATGAACCAGGCCTTCGCGAGCTGGGATGACACGCTGGTGCCCGTCATGCAGATGCGCGCACCCACCGAAGGCCCCCGCAGCAGCTCATTCGGCCTGCGCCGTTTCTTCAATGACCAGCCCCGCGCGCCCCACTCCGGCATGGACATCGCCGCACCCGAGGGCACGCCCATTTATGCCCCAGCCCCGGGCGTGATTCGCGCCACTGGCAACTATTTCTTCAACGGCAACACCATCATCCTCGATCACGGCCATGGGCTGATCACCCTCTACTGCCACATGAACACCATTGACGTCACGCCGGGTACGCGTGTCGAAGCGGGCGCGCAAATCGGCAGGGTCGGTCAGACCGGTCGCGTCACCGGCCCGCACCTGCATTGGAGCATCAACTTGAATAACGTTCGCGTCGACCCGGCACTGTTCATATTCGAGTGATCTGCTCAGATATTACCCCGTAATTGCCCGCCATTTTCCTACTAATCCGTTCGTGACTTGGGTAGATTCTTTCCAATGCTCCACTCTTTCTCGCTGCAGGGAAGCGACAACGTGCCAAGCGCAGTCATGTTTACGTGACAACAAGGACCACGACATGCCCGGACTGGAACTGTTTTTCAAATTGCTGGTGGCCCATGCCGTGGCAGACTTCGTCATGCAACCCGAGGCTATGAGTCGTGGCAAGAACCGCCACAGCGATATTCACGACCAGATGTCCTCCAACTTCCCGAAATGGTATTACTGGCTGACCGCGCACGCGCTGCTGCACGGCGGTATGGTCTATCTGATCACCAACAGCCTGCTTCTGGGCGTCATCGAAACCGTCACGCACTGCTGCATTGATTTCGCCAAGTGCGAAGGCCTGCTTGGTTTCCATCAGGATCAGGCCCTGCATGTCGGGCTGAAAGTCGGTTACGCTCTGGTCCTGTAGTCATCGCGTTGGAATGGCGAGCAATATCTTTTATAGTAGCCGCCCACGTCCACCACAAAACCGATAACCAACAGGTCAGTGCCCAATGAGCAAGCGAGACGAACAAAAGAAAATCCGGGAACAGAAGCAGCGTGACGCCGATCAGCGCACCACGCGGCAGAAGCTGCTGGCGAAGGTTGCCATGTTCGTGCTGGGGCCATTGGTCGTGATTGCCGTGCTCTACGGCATGCTGGGACAGGGCGAGGTCTATTCGCCCGTGGAAATCGCCGAGTTCGACCACACGCGCGGCAACCCGGAAGGCGTGAAGCTCGTCGTCTATGCAGATTTTCAGTGCCCGGCCTGCGCCAATGAGCATCAGTTGTTGAGTCAGGCCTGGAACGCCATCAGCGACAAGACCCAGTTTGTATTTCGCAACTACCCACTTAGCGGCACCCATCCGCACGCGTGGGAGGCCGCTACTTTCGCAGAGGCTGCCGGTCGCCAGGGCAAGTTCTGGGAAATGTATGACCTGCTCTTCGTTAATCAGGCCTATTGGTCGACTCTGAGCGAAGTCACGACCGAATTCGAAGGCTATCTGACCCAGCTGGAACTCGATGTCGAGCAGGCTCGTCTGGACATCCAGTCCGACGATCTGCTGCAGAAGATTCGCAATGACCAGCGCAGTGGCACCCGTTCCGGAGTGCGCTCCACGCCGACGTTGTTCCTCGACGGCCGCCTGGTACCGACCCCGACCACGACCCTGCAGATACTCGAAATGATCAACGAAGCAGCCACGGCCGGATCGGCCTCCTGATCCGCACTTCTTGTCCGCACGTCTGATGCGGACTTCTGACTCAGGCGCTGCCGGGCGTCATGCCAATGATCCGGGCAAAGTTGCTCAAAATCAGTGTGGCCTCCGGCGTCTCTTCCACCGTTGACAGCAATTCCGCTGGCTTCAACCCTTCATCGTGCAACGCTGCTGCACGCTCCAGTACATAGGTGCGCATCACCAGTGCCGTAAATTCAGGATGGAACTGCACGCCCCACGCACTTTCTCCGATGCGATAGCACTGGTGCGGATCGTGCACGCTGGACGCCAGCAGTGTGGCGGCGGCGGGCAAGGTCAGCACTGATTGCGAATGCGTAGCATGGGCCACGAAGTGCGCAGGCAGCCCGGCCAGAAGCGGATCACTCTGCGCCGCGCCGTGCAGCCTGAGCGGCACAGTTCCGATCTCTCGTCCCGCCGGATGGTAGTCCACCCGCCCCCCGAAGGCGTGCGCCAGCAACTGATGGCCATAGCAGATCCCCAGCACTGGCAGCGTGAGCCGCACAGCTTCCTGAAGATAGGCCGCCGCTACCGCATTCCATGGCGCGCCGTCCGTGAGCATGGCCGGTGAGCCGGTCACCACGATACCTGCGATATCGCCCAGTGGCGGCAGCGCTTCGTCCTCGTGTACCGCCACCGTGGTGGTCGCGCTGGCGGGCAGGCCCATGGCCCTGATGATCCAGTGTTCGAAATCTTCGCCGCTTGAACGCAAGGAAGTCAGGGTTTGTCCGGTTTTCATGATGAGCAGGGGTCTGGTCATGTTCTTTATTCCGAGTGTGATATAACTCGCACGTGCTCCGTCAGAAGGGCACCACGCCCCCGCATCATAACAATTAACTGCAGCCCGACCTGCACAGGAGCTCCGCGATGAATGCCGTCATGAAAACACTCGAGAATGCCGCTCTCAAATCACAGACTTTTTCCTGGGCGCTACTGCGTATTCTCAGCAGTGCGATGTTCATGACCCACGGCTACGCCAAACTGTTTGGTGAAAACCCGCAAACGATGTTCGGAGGAATGGATTTCTTCGGCATCAACCTGGGCATCAACATGCTGTGGATCGCCGCGATCATCGAGCTGTTCGGCGGCGCCATGCTGGTCCTCGGCATCTTCACGCGGCCACTGGCGTTGCTGGCTGCAATTCTGATGGTGATGGCCTATCTCAGCGCGCACGCCGCCTGGTTCCCGACACTGAACAGGGGCGAACTGGCGGCCATGTACTTCATGGTGTATCTCGTCATCTTCGCCAAGGGCGCCGGGCCCGTCAGTCTGGATGCCAAGCTGTTCGGCAAGGGCTGATCAAGGCAGCCGGGCAATACGGATGTTGCCCCACGCAAAAAGCAGCGTCATCAGGGGGCTGATCAGACAAAAAAACGCCCAGGGCGCATAACTGAGAGTCGCCACGCCGAGCACCCCGGCGTGGAAGGCGCCACAGGTGTTCCATGGCACCAGCACTGAGGTCACCGTGCCACAGTCCTCCAGTGTCCTGCTCAGATTCTGCGGCGCCAGCCCCCTCTCCCGAAAAGCCCTCACGAACATTCTGCCGGGCACCACAATGGCCAGGTACTGGTCCGAGGCAGAGACATTGGTCAACAGGCAGGTGCCCGCCGCCGCACTCACCAATCCGCCGGTGCTGCGCACGCGACTTATCAGCACGCTGGTAATCTTGTGCAGGAAGCCCGACGCCTCCATCGCACCGCCGAACATCATCGCCGTAATGATCAGCCAGATGGTATTGAGCATGCCACCCATGCCGCCGGACTGCAGCAGTTCGTCCAGCACCGCATTGTCGGTCTGCATAGCGATATCACCATAGACTGCCTGCATGACAACCTTGTAAGGACTGCCATATTCCGCGCCCAGCTGCACGAGCAGCGGGTACTGCAGAACCACCGCGCTCGCCGCGCCGAGCAGTGTCCCGACGAACAAGGCCGGAAGGGCCGCCACCTTCTTCACAATCAACCAGATCACGATGCCCGGGATTACCAGCAGCAGCGGGCTGAGATTGAACAAGTGATCCAGCGCTGCCTGCGTTTCCGCCGTGGCGCTCTCCTGTGCAGTCGGGGTGTCGAGCACAAAACCCAATCCCAGATAGAGCAACAGTGTCAGCAGGATTGAAGGACCGCTGGTGAGCATCATGTAACGAATGTGCGTAAAGAGATCTGTGCCCGTGACCCCTGAAGCCAGGTTGGTGGTGTCGGAAAGCGGTGACATCTTGTCGCCAAAATAGGCACCGGAAATGATGGCACCCGCCACGAGTCCTGGATTGAACCCCAGCGTATAGCCGATGCTCAGGAGCGCCACTCCGAGTGTTGCCGAGGTCGACCAGGAACTGCCGGTCACCATGGAGGCGATGACCGTGAGCAGACAGCAACTGAATATGAAGATAGCCGGATTGAAGATTTGCAGCCCGTAATAAATCATGGTCGGGACAATGCCGCCAACCAGCCAGCTGCCCACCAGCGCACCCACCATCAATAGAATCAGAATCGCCGGAGCTGCCGCGAGCAGGTTCTCCAGCATCTTGTTCTGAATCTCCGACCAGCGCACGCCGAGTGGCATGCTCAGTGCCGAGGCCAGTGCCGCTGCCAGAATCAGAGCGATCTGATTGGCACCGGAAAGAGAGTCGTTACCATAGACAGCGACGTTGAACGCGAGCAGCGCGAACAGCGCCAGCAAGGGCGTGACGGCGAGCCACAATGGCCGGTGGACGTCCTTCTCGACGGCCTCTTCTTCGTTCGGGCCCTGTGTCACATTTTGCTGCATTGTTACCCTCTGAATTTGTCGACAGATACGCGCTGAATACTACCCCGTCCTTAGGTGCATTAATACGCTGAGACGAACTGAAAAGCGGTTTCAGAAGCGCTGCGGAACGGGCTATTATCCGCGCCCATCACTCACTTCAGGACGCCGCTCTTGCCAGAACTTCTTTTGCCTGAACCCCTCCCGACCCCCTCAGAGCACTGCAACTCCGTCATGGCCTTGCGTGCCCGCGAGCTGCTGAAGACTCGCAAGCCCTTCGCGGCGCGCGGCAGCAAAGTCAAACGCTGCCCCGCCTGTCTGCTGCCGCTCACGGGTTGCATCTGTGCCGCGCGTCCGGCACCGCTGGCAGGTAGTGCCTTCTGCTTCATCATGTACTACGGCGAGGCCTTCAAGCCCACCAACACCGGTCGGCTGATTGCGGATGTGATGCAGGACAACCATGCCTTTGTCTGGGACCGCACTCGCCCCGATCCGGCGTTGCTGGCGGTGCTCACCGATGCACGCTACGCCCCGATCCTGATCTTCCCGCACCAGTACGCCGCCCCCGAGCGCTGCATACACTCACCGGGCGAGGCGACCGGTGTCCAGGCCGGCAAGACTCCCCTCTATGTGATGCTCGATGGCACCTGGCGGCAGGCCAAGAAGATGTTCAACAGCCCCTGTCTCGCTTCGCTGCCGGTGCTCGGCATAGATCCCGAAAATGCCTCCAGTTATCAGCTGCGCGAGGCGGCGCATAAGCACCAGCTCTGCACGGCAGAGGTGGCGGCGATGATTCTGGCGCTCGGGGGCGAGAC
>CAIRBI010000120.1 GCA_903876785.1 uncultured Gammaproteobacteria bacterium | reverse complement strand
CCGAGGCGTAGAGTTTCTGATTGATGCGATCCAGCTCGGCCTGCGCGCGCAGTGCGGCCTCCAGCTCCATGATCGGTTGCAGCAGCGCGGTGAACAGCTCCGGCTGCGACAGGAAGTCCTCGATGCTCTGGCGGGTGATCTCGGAGCGGATCGAGCGGGCATTGCCGAGCGGATTGACATCGCCTTCAGCCCCGCGGCGACCGTCACCGCCGATCTGTCCGCCTCTCTGCACGCCGCCTTGGCCCCCTTGCTGCCCGCCTTGTTGAGCTCCTTGCTGACCGCCGGCCTGGTTGCTGGCCTGCTGATTCTGGCCCTGACCACCTTGGCCGCTCTGGCCCTGACCACCCTGCTGGCCTTGCTGACCCTGTTGCCCCTGACCTTGTTGACCTTGACCTTGCTGTCCCGATTGTCCTTGCTGCCCGGCCTGAGCCTGCTGCTGACCTTGCTGCCCCGACTGTCCCTGCGGAGCATTCGCGCCGCGCGCCGCCGCCGTGCGCTCCTGCTGCTGTTGCTGCTGCAACTGCTGAGCAAGCTGCTCGGCGAGCTGCTGCGAACGCGCCAGCTGCTCACGCATCCCGGCAATCGAGGCGTCGGACTGATCACCCTGATTCAGCGCCAGTGTCTGTCTCTGCAGCGCCTGCATCTGCTGCATCAGTTCTGTCGCATCGCGGGCCGCCTGCTGAATCGGGTCGGCGCTGGTGGGCGCGTTGGCGTCATTCATGGCCTGCAGGGCTGAGCTCAACTCGCTGATCGAGTCGCCAACTTCCTGTTCGATATCCAGGGCGAGATTGACCATGCCGTTGCTCAGCACGCGGTTGCTGGTGTCCATACCTTCGCGAATGGGACGGATCGCACGGCTGGCCTGCTGTGCCTGCGACAGAAGGCGCTGATCCTCGTTTTCGCCACGGGCGATGATGGCGCGCAACATCTTCTCGATCTCTTCGATCTCGCGACGCTGCTGTTGCTGTGCATCCAGCATGGCCTGCAATTCGCCGCTGTCGCGGGCGTCCTGCCGGGTATCACCGAGCCCCTGCTCACGATTGGCTTCTTCGAGATCCTGCTGCAATTGCCGCTGCTGCTCCTGCAACTGCTCGGCGCGCTCGGCGACGTTCTGTGCCAGCTGATTCACCGAGGTGTTCTGTTCGGCGTTCATCTGCCGCTGTTGCTCGCGCAGACTCTCCAGCGCGCGCTGGCTGCGGGCAGCCGCCATCGCTGGCGACTCTGCCTGTGCAGCTTCCTGCATCTGCTGCACGGCACGCTCCAGCTGGCTCTGAGGGGAGTTCTGATCGCCACTCTGATCGGCAGACTGGCTGCCGGACGCCTGACCACCACCGGCACTGGCCTGCTGCGACTGACCCTGTGCGGAACCCTGCCCGGAGCCCGGCTGCGGCCCTTGCTGTGACTGCTGCTGGCCCTGCTGGCTTTGCTGACCCGACTGCTGATTCTGTCCCTGCTGACGGCCGGAGCGTGACAGCTCCTGCGAGAGTTGCGCCACGTCCTGACTGAGCTGCTCCTGCTCGCGCTGCAGACGCTCAAGCTCGCGACGACGCTGCTCCTCGGTCATGGCCTCCATGCGGCGTGCCAGATCGCGCTGGGCCCGCGTCAATCCTTCCTGGCGCCTGGCCAGTTCTTCGAGCTTGTTGGCTTCTTCGGTCTGCTGGCCCCCGCCTCCGCCGCTCGCGCTCTGCGGGGTCTCGTAACGGTTCTCCAGCTGGCCCATCTCCATCTCGAAGAGTTCACGCAGATCTTCGCGCTCCTGTTGCGCCCCGCCCCCACCTCCGCCACCACCGGCCTGTTGCTGGGTGCTGACATTGGTGCGATTGATATCTGCCTCGGCCTTCAGAATGAATTGCAGTGCGACCTGCTCGGGCTTGAGCGCGCTGGTGACCTGCTGCTTGTCGAGTTCGGTGATGGCGAGCGTCATCTGCTCGATGGCCTGCTGCAGGTTGAGCACGGCATTGTCGTAACTGTCGTCAGAGAAGTTCAGCCGCTCGGACAGACGTTCGATGGACTGACGCGCCCGCGTAGTCGCCTCGCGCTGTGATTCGGCAATGATCTGCACATCGGTGGCCAGCGTGGCCGGGTCGACATCCGTCTGATTGCGCAGCTTCCAGGTCGCCGCAATGATGTCTTTCTGCAGATTGACGAGCGCGCTGCTCTCGCCGCCTCCGCCGCCCTGCGCTCCGCCTCCACCACCCCCGCCGCCGCCAGCCTGGCGGAATTCCTGATCGGTAGGGATTACCTGCAGGAAGTAGATATCGGAGACCACTTCAGCCGGGCCTTTGATGCCGTTATTGTCGGCCAGCGTGAGGTAGTAACTCACAAAGTCACCCGGCACCACGGACAAGTCTTCCAGATAGATCAGCTCATTGCCGTCGATGCTGCGGGTCTGTTCCTCAGGCAGGAAGTCGACCGCCACCTCGTCGGCACCGACCACGGCATAGTGCAGATTGAATTCGCTGAGGCCGTAATCGTCATTCGCCTCCACCGCCAGCACCACCTCCTCCAGCGGCATCACGTCCTGATCCTTGCCGGGGCTCTTCAGCACCAGCTCCGGCGGCTCGTCGGGAATGGCGCGGATGTAGTAGTCGAGCGGGTCCTGACTTACCAGATCCTCGAAGTCCTCGGCCATCACACGATAGACCCCGTCACCACTGATGGTCAGCGTGGCGCGTCCGATGTTGCCCTCGATGGTCAGCGGCAGGTTCTGGTAACCGGCAGTGCCGTCCTGAAACTCCAGAGTGGCGGTCTCGACGTTCTTGTTGAAGGTCACCAGCAACTCGACCTGCGTCCCTTCCGGCACCAGCATATCGCCGGTATCGGTCTCGGCATTGTTTTCGATGCCGGTGTACTCGGGATATTGATAGGCGACGTCGATCTGCTCGACCTTGGGCAGATCGTAGAGACTGATGCGGAACTGCTCGGAACGCTGCTCGCCGTTCTGCACGAAGTTGACGTAATAGACCACGTCTTCCTGAACGGAGGGCATGAAGTAACTGTAGGAGGCGCTGTCGCTGCCACTGGCGTCCTGACGCATCGTCAGTTCCTGCCAGTTGACGTTGTCGGACTGCACGCGCAGTTGAATCTCGCTGGGCATCGCATTGGTCACGCGGGCCACAATCGTGGCCGCATCGCCGCGCTGCATGGAGATATCGCCAGGCTCCACACTGATCAGAATTTCACGCGGCACTTCGACAGCCGCAACCGGCGCGGCGGGTTCAGACGCGAAGGGCCACAGCAGCCGACCGGCACTGTTGAGCAGGGCGTCGGAAAGCAGCAGCGCGGCGGCGGCAATAACGACCATTCCGAGCGCAGAACCCAGCGACACCCAGGAATTTCGAGTGGGGATTACCTCATCAACCTGCTGTTGCTGTTCCTGCAGGTGAATTTCGGCATCGGCCCACAGTTGACGGACGAACTGCGGCGAGACGCCGCGCATATCCGCGTCCAAGGCGTCGGAATTGAATTCCAGAGAAGTGAGCAGGCGCTGTTCCAGATCGGGAATCCGGCCTTCGACATATTG
>CAIRBI010000119.1 GCA_903876785.1 uncultured Gammaproteobacteria bacterium | reverse complement strand
GTGCGGCTGCCATTCACGACCCAGAAATCCGGATCCGGATTGTTCGGGTTGTCGGCAGTGTTGTCGTACCACTGCTTGATGATCAACACTGCACCGGTTGGCAGCAGCGGAGCGACGTCCGGCTCGTACAAGTGGCTGTGGTGCCAGGTGGCGCTCCAATTGGAGATCTGGCTGATCTGCTCTGTGCGGCCGGTGGCAGGATAGAAGATCTCCAGCGAGGCCTGACGCATACGCAGGTGGCCGTGTGGCTGGAAGCTGTCGATGCGCACCGGGTGATCAAACGAGTGAATCCCCTGCGTCATCACCGTTGCATGGGGAGGAACGATCAGTTCACCCTGGTCCAGACGGTAAGACTTGAGATCCTGTTTGTACTTGACCTGATTCTCATAGCCCTCGGGATGCAGCCAGACACCGATCTCGACGACGTTGTCCTCGACCACGGTACCGGGGGCTGTTGCGCCTACACCGCCAGGGAAGAGGTGAATATCCCAGCGAATGCGCGCGTTCTCCGGCAGCGTGCGGCATACGCCTTCCGGTGCAATCTCGCCCCATTTGCCCATCGCATACTCAGTGAACATCCCATACTCTTCATACTCGCCTGCTTCATTCATCGTTTCCACGTACGAGTTGGCATGATGGACGACGGCCTTGGCGTTGCCTGATGGCTTCACCTGAATTGCCTTGATGCAACGGTCACTGGTGAGGCCTGTCAGCACGTAGGGACGGTGCCACATGTCATTGCCCAGCGCCGGCACATCGATCGGTTCAGAATCCAGCACGAGGTTGGGCTCACCGAACTGCGGCGCGAAACTCCACTGGTCGGGATCGGGCAGATCTGCGACAGGATGCGAGCGGTCACCCCAATCGCCTTCCGGCGCACCTTGCTGAACCCAGGCAGTAATGGTGTCGATCTCACTCTGCTCCAGTCGCCAGTCGCCTTGCAGCTCTTGAATGCCGATGCCGTGATCATAGGCATAAGGGGGCATTTCTCTGTTTTCAACACGATACTGAATGAGCGGTGCCCAGGGGCGGACTTGTTCAAAATTCGTGAGCTGCATGGGACCGACGCCGCCCTCACGGTGACAGACTACACAGTTGTCCGTAATGATCTGGGCAACGTGATCGGCGTACGTCACTTCGCCTGTGTTGATCGATAAGGAAGACTGGGCCTGAGCCTGGGCCTCTCCAGCCATGCCCAGAACGGCGAGCACTGCCAGGCCAAGTGCGGCTTTGCCTTTGGTTTTTCTACTGCAATACGGATTTATTCTCATTCTTGTCTCCTTACATTGCATTGCATTGCATTGCGTTGAGTTGAGTTTCTTGATCGTATAAATAAAAAGGAACACTTGATTTATATCGGCAAAGTTTCGCAAAGTCCAGATTCAAAAAAATGCAAATTGTAACGGCTTTGTGTCAAGGGAGGGCGGGGGAAAGAACGGTAGGTCAGAGAGTGTCAATAGATGCCAGTCGTTCTCAAACAAATTGCGCGAATGGGGGGTTGAAGCCAACAGCCTTAGAACTCATTCCGCCATGACTTGCCGCAGCGCCTCGGCATCGCGCCAGCGGCCGCCAAGCAGTCGCAGGAGAAACGCGACGGCAATGGCGACGATCAGCACGCAGAAAACGATCCATGATGCCTCCGGGCCAAAGTCCCATACCCGAATCACC
>CAIRBI010000118.1 GCA_903876785.1 uncultured Gammaproteobacteria bacterium | reverse complement strand
TAGCGCATATCCAGCGTATAAGGATGCGCGGCGTGAGGCTCGCCCAGATCCGGTGTCATTGGTCCCTGCGTGTGTCCATGCTGCCAGAAGCGGGCGACGCGGCGCGCCTCGGCTTCGTTGGCGTTGACCGGGAAGGTGTCGTAGTTGCGCCCGCCGGGGTGCGATACGAAATAGGTGCCGCCACCCAGAGAACGATTGTGGTGCGTGTCGACGATATCGATCACCAGTGGCGAATGAACGTCGATGGTCGGGTGCAATGCAGAGTGGGGCGCCCACGCCTTGTAGCGGATGCCGCCGACAAACTCGCCTTCGGTTCCGGTGCAGCGCAGAGGCACCTTGCGACCGTTGCAGGTGACGATGAAGCGGTTGCCTGTCATGTTTTGCGTGCGCACCTGCAGACGTTCGACAGACGAGTCGACGTAGCGTGCAGTGCCCTGTCCGGTGGATTCTTCGCCGAGCACGTGCCACGGTTCTATTGCACGGTGCAGATCGAGCTGAATACCGGCCGCATGAATGGTGCCATAGTGCGGGAAGCGGAACTCCTGGAACGGCGCGAACCAATCCAGCTCGAACGGATAGCCTGCCTTCTTCAGATCATCCACCACCCAGCCCAGATCTTCCCAGACAAAGTGCGGCAGCATGAAGCGGTCGTGCAACTCCGTGCCCCAGTTGATCAGGGGGCGGTCATAGGGCTTCTGCCAGAAATGCGCGACCAGTGTGCGCAGCAGCAGCACCTGCAGACTGCTCATCTGCCAGTGTGGCGGCATCTCGAAATTGCGGAACTCGACGATGCCGAGGCGGCCACTGGCGCTGTCGGGCGAATAGAGTTTATCGATGCAGAATTCTGCTCGGTGCGTGTTGCCGGTGAGGTCTACCAGGAAGTTGCGCAGGATGCGATCGACCAGCCAGTATTGCCCGGTGGTTTCCTGCTCAAGTTGTTGCAATGCAATCTCCAGCTCATAGAGATTATCATCACGCGCCTCGTCGACGCGCGGTGCCTGACTGGTCGGGCCGATGAACTGACCGGAAAAGAGATAGGACAGGCACGGGTGATTCTGCCAGTAGCGCAACAGACTGCCGAGCAGGTCGGGACGGCGCAGGAACGGGCTGTCTTCCGGTTTGGCGGCGCCGAGAGTGACGTGATTACCGCCACCTGTGCCCATATGACGGCCGTCGAGCATGAATTTCTCCGTGCCCAGCCGATTCTGCCGCGCCTGCTCATACAGCGTCTGCACGATGTTGGTCAGCTCGGGCCAGCTGGAAGAAGGCTGCACGTTGACTTCGATGACCCCCGGGTCGGGAGTGATCAGCAGTTTCTGCAGGCGGTGATCCTTAGGTGGCTCGTAACCCTCGATGATGAGCGGGCAGGTCAGCTCCTCTGCCGTGGCTTCGATAGCAGCGAGCAGGGCGACGTAACGCTCCAGATCGGTCTGTGGCGGCAGGAACAGATAGAGTCGGCCGTCGCGGACCTCTGCACACAAAGCCGTGTGGAAAATACGGCCATCGCCGGGTTCGGCGGCGTCCAGCGCTTCATGATCTTCGTCGATCAGCAGAGGATATGGGAGATCTGCGCGCGGGGCGAACGGATCGCGTGCTGTTTCATGCTCGCCCTCTTTGGGTTCCTGCCATGGCAGGCTGTCGAGAGGCAGTCGAAATCCAACAGAGGAGTCGCCGGGGATCAGCACCAGCTTCTCTTTGCGGAAATACCATTCGCAGCTGAGCCAGCGGATATCGCCTTCGATTTCCGTGGAGGCAAGTGGCAGCACGTAGCCGACTTCTTTGTCCAGGCCATGTGCGAACACGCGCTTGATGCGAGAGCTTTCCAGTGGATCGATCACCTTGCTGTCCCACAACGACACATTGGCCGGCAGTTCCGATTCGCGTTTCAGATACCAGGTCTTGTCCTCAAATGCTGGCAGCACATAGCGCGGACTGATCCGCAGCCGACGTGCCAGCGAGCCGATGAAACTGGCGACCTGACGCTGGTTCACAGGGCCGGTCACACGATCGTCTGCAAGTAACTGAGGGTTATGCCAGAGCGGTTTCTTGTCGGTGCGCCAGAATAATCCCAGCGCCCAGCGCGGCAGCGGTTCGCCCGGATACCACTTGCCTTGCCCGATGTGTACGATGCCATTCGGGCCGTAGTGTTTCTTCAGCGCGTGCAGCAGTTCGCCGGCGAGTTTGCGTTTTTCTTTGCCCAGCGCGGCCGTGTTCCATTGCGCGCTCTGCATGTCGTCGATAGAGATGAAGGTGGGTTCGCCGCCTACAGTCAGACGCACGTCGTGTTCCTGCAGTTCTTCGTCAACGCGCATTCCGAGCGCATCGATCTCCTGCCATTGTTCGCTGGAGTATGGCTTGGTGACGCGCGCGTCTTCGTGAATGCGCGTCACACTGTTGTCGTGAAAAAATTGCACCTCACAGACGCCAGTGCTGCCCGTTATTGGTGCAGCGCTGACCGGATCGGGCGTACAGGCAAGCGGAATGTGTCCTTCGGCAGCGAGCAGGCCGGAGGTCGGATCCAATCCAACCCAGCCTGCACCAGGAATGAACACCTCTGTCCATGCATGCAGATCCGTAAAATCCTCAACAGGGCCGGAAGGCCCGTCGATTGCTCGGACGTCTGCGCTCAATTGCACCAGATAGCCCGAAGCGAAGCGTGCCGCCAGTCCCATATGGCGCAGAGTTTGCACGAGAAGCCATGCACTGTCTCGACAAGAACCCAGTTTGCGAGTGAGGGTTTCTTCGCACGTTTGCACGCCCGGTTCCATGCGGATTACGTAATTGACGGCGTGCTGGGTGCGGCTGTTTTCGCCGACGAGGAAATTGACGATCGGTTGCTTGCTGCGGTTCACGCCCTTGAGCCAGGCCTTCATCTGCGGACCGTTCTCCTTGATCTCGAGATAAGGTGCCAGGTCTTTGGCCAGTTGCGGATCGTACTTGAACGGAAAATGCTCAGCGCTTTCTTCGACAAAAAAATCGAAAGGGTTGATCACCGTCATGTCGGCAATCAGTTCCACTGTGATAGACAATTCTTTTGCCGCGTCGGGGAATACCAGACGTGCGAGGTGATTGGAAAAAGGGTCCTGCTGCCAATTGATAAAATGCGTGGCAGGAGTAATCTTGAGCGAGTAAGCACTGATCGGCGTGCGACAATGTGGTGCAGGTCGCAGGCGTACAACGTGTGGCATGATCGGTACAAGACGATCAAAGCGATACGTGGTCTGGTGGTGTATTGCTACTTTAATTGTCATAAGGTAACGTGCCCGAATATGCGTATTGACTGGAATTCCTACAACCCTGGAGCATTCTACGACGAGCTGATCAGTTCGCCTGGAAATGCTCGAAACTCTGGTCGGATTCTGGCCGGATATCTCGCCTCACTCAAGAGTGAAGACCTTCAGCAACGCAAGACAGCCGCAGAACTTGCCATCAAGGCGATGGGGATTTCATTTACTGTCTACAGCGAAGCGGGCAATATCGATCGGGAGTGGCCGTTCGACATTATTCCCCGAATTATCACAGAAACACAATGGCGCCAGACAAGTAAAGGTCTGGAGCAGCGTCTGCGTGCATTGAACTGTTTTATTCACGATATTTACAACGATCAGAAAATTCTCAAGGACAAAGTTGTCCCCGCCGAATTAATTGCCAAGTCGGTCAATTTTCGCAAAGAATGCATCGGTATGAAGCCGCGCTACGATGTCTGGGCACACATTTGTGGCACGGATTTGATTCGCGATACCGATGGTCGTTTTTACGTTTTGGAAGACAATTTGCGTGTTCCATCGGGTGTATCCTACATGCTGGAAAATCGCCAGGTCACCAAGCGGTTTTTTCCTGAACTATTCGAAAACCACGACATCGAACCTATCAGTGAATATACGGCGCAACTGTTCGACATGCTCGCAGCTATTTCTCCCCGGCCTCTGGATTATCCCGAGGTCGTTGTGCTCACACCCGGCATCTACAACTCTGCTTACTTCGAGCATTCATTTCTCGCGCAACAAATGGGCGCTGAACTCGTAGAGGGCAGCGACCTGGTGGTGGAAAATGATTGCGTCTACATGCGCACCATCAACGGGCTGTCGCGTGTAGATGTGATCTATCGTCGCATCGACGATATGTTCCTGGACCCCGAAGTTTTTCGTCCCGATTCTGCACTGGGTGTGCGCGGGCTGATGCGAGCTTGGCTAAAGGGCAACGTGGCACTTGCCAATGCTCCTGGTGCCGGCGTCGCTGACGACAAAGTCATCTACACCTATGTGCCTGCCATGATCAAATACTACCTCGGCGAAGATGCCATTCTCGAAAACGTACCCAGTTATCTGTGTGTTGATGAAAAACAATGCGAGTACGTCCTGAAGAATCTCGACAAGCTGGTGGTGAAGCCTGCCAACGAATCCGGTGGCTACGGCATGTTGATGGGGCCGCAGGCGAGCAAGAAGGAGCGCGAAGAGTTCGCGCTGAGAATCAAGGCCGACCCGCGCAATTACATGGCACAGCCGTTGATTGGCTTGTCGACCGCTCCGGTATTGGGAGAGCGTGGCGCTGAGCCTCGTCACATCGATCTGCGTCCCTTCATTCTGCAAGGCAAGGGCACTTATGTGACTCCCGGCGGGCTGACGCGTGTCGCTATGGTCAAGGGCTCCTATGTCGTGAACTCTTCACAGGGTGGCGGCAGCAAGGACACCTGGATCGTGTCGGACAAGGAGGGCGCGTAGATGCTGTCCCGCGTTGCTGAAAGAGTGTATTGGCTAGGTCGTTATCTGGAGCGTGCAGAGAACACCGCGCGATTGCTGACCGTGTACTCGACATTGTTGCTGGATCTGCCGCGTGGTGCACGCATCGGGTGGCACACGCTGGTGCAGATCACCGGCAGTAATCCGGAATTTCACAAGCATCATCAGGTTGTTGATGAGCGTTCTGTCATCCATTTTCTGCTTGCGGATCCCAAGAACTCATCCTCGATTCTGAATTCCCTGGCGATGGCGCGCGAGAATGCCCGCACTACTCGCGAAATCATTCCGTCCGAGGCATGGGAGCAGATCAACAATCTGTATCTGTTCGCGCGTGACAATGTCAGCAAAAGCACTGGCCGCGGCCCGCGTCATCAATTGCTGCAACAGATCATTTCCTATTGTCAGCTGATCACAGGTTTGCTGTCTGGCGCCATGAGTCACAACAGCGGCTACAATTTCATTCGCATCGCCCGCAGTCTCGAGCGTGCGGACATGACGACGCGCATCGTCGATGTCGGGTCGGTCACGCTGCTGCCCGGTCTGGCTGGCGCAGGCCACGCCGAGCATGTCCCCGAGCCCTATGAAAACATGATCTGGATGAGCGTGTTGCGCTCACTCAGTGCCTATCAGATGTATCGCCAGCATGTACTGGACAGGGTCAATGGCGAGGATGTCGTGACCTTCCTTCTGCAGGATGCGCAGTTCCCGCGCTCAGTCGTACACAGCCTGACCAAGCTGGAGAGTTGCCTGCAGTCGCTACCCAATAATGCGGAAACACTCAAGCAGTTGGAAGTCACCCGCACACTCGCCAGCGAAGCCAATATTCCGGAATTGCTGCAAAATGGTCTGCTGGAATATATCGATCAGCTGCAGGTGGAGATTGCCCGGGTACACGCACGAATAGCCTCCACCTGGTTCTTGCCAGTGGTCAATGGCCAGCAGCAATCCACGTGACGATGGTCTGGCGACCGCGCGCAATCAGTGAAGTCTCGCAATGAAGAATTTTCTCTGTTCCTGTGGACAGGTGCTGTTTTTTGAAAACACCCAGTGCACCCACTGTCATCGCCGCCTCGGCTTCGATCCCGCAAGCCGCAAGCTGCTGGCGCTCGACCCTGTGCGTGATTTGCACAGCAATGCCACTCCCCGTTGGCGAGCCGCACAAACTGGCCAGTTCTATCATCGCTGCTGTAATGACACCGAATTCGATCTCTGCAACTGGCTGGTGAAAACGCCGGGGCAAGCCTATTGTCTTGCCTGTTCGCTCAACCAGACCGTTCCCCGTATCAGGGCCGGCAGCGACTGGCAGCAGCGTCATCGCTGGTGGCGCAGCATGGAGCAGGCGAAGCGACGTCTACTCTTTACGCTTCTGGAGCTTGGTTTGCCGGTGCAGAGCAAGAGTGAGAATCCTGAGGTTGGTCTTGCTTTCGCGTTTCTTGAGGATTGGCGCTCCAACCCTTTGGTGGATCAAGCGCATGTGTTGACCGGGCATGCCAGGGGGCTGATCACCGTGAATCTGGCTGAAGCCGATCACGTGTTGCGGGAGCAGGCGCGGCAGCGGCTAGGCGAGCCCTATCGGACGCTGCTTGGGCATTTTCGCCACGAGAGCGGCCACTACTATTTTGATCATCTGATTGTGACTGCGGCAGATCACGAAGAATTTCGCGCGCTATTCGGCGATGAGCGCGCAGATTACGACCTGGCGATTGACGACTACTATGCAGTTGGATTGGAGCGGGAGAAACGGCCTGACATGATCAGCGCCTATGCGCAGGTGCATCCGCTGGAGGATTGGGCAGAGTGCTGGGCGCATTATCTGCACATGGTCGACACTCTGGAGACCGCGGCACAGTTCGGGCTGCCGCGCAGCGGCGAGGCATGCGGCGATCAAACTGTCGACTTGTGCATAGAGCAGCAAATAGAGCAGTGGTCACAGGTAAGTGCGATGCTCAATTCGCTGAACCGCAGTATGGGGCTGGAAGATGCCTATCCGTTTGTGCTGTCCGCGCAGACGCTCAATAAGATCCGCTTCGTCCATCGGAAGATTTATCCCATCTTGACGCCCATGCAAACGGTGGCATCTGTCGGAACGCATCCTTGAGGCGCTGATCCCAGCTGCGCTTGAGTTCGCGCAGAAACTCGCTGTCTTCGTTGAAGCGCAGTGGTTCGTTGAGGGTGAGTGTGTCGGTGCGGTACACCAGTGTTTCAATGGGCGGACCTACGCTGAGATTACTGCGCATGGTGGAGTCCATCGACACCAGAGCACACAGAGCGCAGGTGTCCAGATTCAAATCCGGAGTCAGAATGCGGTCGAGAATCGGCTTGCCATACTTGCTCTCGCCAATCTGCAGATACGGAGTGTCCTTGGAGCTGGTGATGTGATTGCCTTCCGGGTACACCAGCATGATGCGGTGCTTGCTGTTGGCAATCTGGCCGCCAAGAATGAAGCTGGCTTCGAAAGTACTGCCGTTTTTGGTGTGCTTTTCCTGCTGCGTCCTGCTCACGTCGCCCAGGTAGTCAGCGGCTTCACTGACCGTCGGGACGGTCAGGAGGCTGACATTTGCGCGCTCTTTGATATCGCGCTTGACCTGCGCAATGGTGGCCTGGGTGGTGGCGAGATTTCCTGCTGTGAGGATTATAAACTGGCGTTGGCCTTCAATTCCAAAGCGATACATCTTGCTGTAGGTGCTGACCTGATCGATCCCCGCATTGGTACGCGAATCAGAGCAAAAGACCATGCCTGCATCTACTGCGATTGCTACACAATAAGTCATGGTGATGGAACCGGGTTGCGTGGAAGTGAATCTGTAATGAGTAAATTATGCTTCGAACAGTACACTACTTCAGGTGCAAGGTGAACAGTTCTTTCCATTCCTGTGCGTCGAGATTGGGATTTTGAGTTTGGTTATTGCAGATGACTTGCCGGGGTGCTGTCCGAATTTCGGAGGGTCGAGAACCCCGGCCTGACTGCGCGAAGGCAGTAAACCGAGGGGCGCTCCTTGAGCCGCGATCAATGGTCGTCTAACGAATCTTCGTAGTCGTCGAAATCGGTAGATTCGGATGTCTCTTTGAAATGAATATCGTCGTTATCATCGTCGAACTCCAGATCACCGTACATGCGCTTCCAATCCAGACGCTCTTCAGTCTTGCGACGCAATTCTGTCAGGCGACGCTTGTGGACGTGCTTGTCGACAGGCTCTTCGACTTCTGCCTCTGGCATGAAAGCGCCGGAATCAAAAAAGTCTTTCGATGTATCTGCAATTTCATCCCATTGATGACTTTTCATGTGATAGATCTCTCTGTTCGGTGTTGCTGATAGTCGGTGAGACTTGACACTTCTTCGGCCCTGCTACTGTGACCTGTAGCCCTTTGTCAAGGGTTTCGGGCCAGGCGATTACGATGCGAATTATGGTTATAAAATCTTAGAATGCAATAGTCGCAAAAATTATTTTTCCGGCTGTTTTTCGGGGCATAATTGCCGCTTTTGAAGGCTGTAATGCTGCAGCTTAACGGTGCAATGTGACCGTATTGTGGCGTCATAATGGGGCGGGACTTGCAGTAACCAGTGGGTGATATGAGAGATTGTCTGGATTGTGGGATGCAGGTGCCGCTGACTGCGGTGCGCTGCCTGAAGTGTGACGCAGTGCTGGCTTTGCAGAGCGATGGCTCCGTGCTGCATATCGATATCGCGCATCAGCACGAGACGATCAGAATTGCACTCGGCAAGCTGGAAAAGGTGCTGGCCGAGGCCAGAGCCGGGCACGCGCGTGGCGTCAGAGTCGTGGTCGGTCGCGGATTGATCCGGGATGAAGTGCTGCAGCAGTTAAGCTGGCTGCG
>CAIRBI010000117.1 GCA_903876785.1 uncultured Gammaproteobacteria bacterium | reverse complement strand
TGTTGTATACGGGCCTGCAGTGTGTGTCGCCAATCCCGTGGAATGTCTGGACAGACTCAACAAGGGAACACCCAGTGGCTACACCGTCAGCAGTGCCTACCGGACCTACCTGCTGCGTGACAGCAAGATGGCTCAGCACCCTGATTATCCTGCCATGAACAATGTGGGCGACCCGCCCGAGATCAGCCGCTCAGCCATATTCTTCAACTCCGGCTATGAGTTGAACGAGAACATCAGCCTCTACAGCTATGGCAGCTACGGTACCAAGGAAGCCGCATCGCTGGAGACCTATCGCCGTCCTTCGCAGGACGGTGGCTTCGACGCGAACGGTGATCGCGACCGCAATGACACCATCAACGGTGTGGCCGAAGCGATGATGAACAAGTACGAGTACGGCTTCAGCCCGATGGAAGAGTCTGAAGAAAAGGACTACTCATTCACCACAGGATTGTCAGGTGAGACCAATGACTGGATGTGGGACCTTGCCACTGTCTACGGTAGCAACGTGATGGACGTCTACACGACAAATTCCATGAACTTCACGTTATGGAACGAGACAGGAAAATCGCAGGAAGATTTCTACGACGGTAGCTACTGGGCCACACAGTGGACCACCAGCCTGGACGCCAGCAAGGAATATGACATCGGTTTGGCAGCACCTATGACCTTCGCCACTGGCCTCGAATATCGCAAGGACCGTTATGGTATCGATCCGGGCGAGCCGACGTCCTACTACGGTGCCGGTGCGTCCTCTTTCCCCGGTTACAACCCGGCGGTGAACACAGGCTCTTACGATCGCAACAACTATGCGACCTTCCTGAACTTCGTGCTGGTGCCAACCAATTCCTTGCTGGTTGACGTGGCCGTACGTTACGAGGATTACAGCGATTTCGGCAACGAAACCGTGGGCAAGATCACTGCCCGCTACGACATCATGGATGGTCTGGCGATCCGCGCCACTGCCAGCACCGGCTTCCGTGCGCCGACGCTGGGTGAAGGATTCTACTCCGCAGTGAACGTGGGACCGACCAGTGCTACGCCCCAGTTGCAACCGAACAGTACCGCAGCGGCATCGCTGGGATTCGGTGCGGGCTTGCAGCCGGAGACCTCCGAGAACTTCAGCATCGGTCTGGTGATGCAGCCCATCCCGGGTCTGACGTCTACCATCGACGCTTATGAGATCACCATCTCTGACCGCATTCAGCGCGGGTCTTTCAGCTTCTCCACCAGCCAGGCCAACAACACCATCACGGGTCGCACCACGGGCAAGTTCAACAACATTCTGCCCGACCCTGCAGACACCAATGGTGACGGTCGTCCTGACGCCACTTACAACGAGGCACTGGGCAGAGCGCTTGTGGACTTCGGCTACATCGGCCAGTGGAATGACCCGGCAGCACCAGGCGGTTCTCTCGACGCAACGGCGCGTGCCAGCATCTCTGTGGCCATCTTCAACAATGCGCTGGAGACCAAGACCAGCGGTGTGGATTGGGTGAACACCTACAACTCGCGCTTTGAATGGGGAACCATCAACTGGACGATGGCGGCGAACTACAACAAGACGGAAGTCTTGAGTGCCAAGGCCGCTCCTGCAAGCCTGGGTGGTGCGACGATGTACAGTGCGCAGACGCTCTCCAACATCGAAACCAACAATCCCGAGTTCCGCGTCAATCTGGGAGCACGCGTTCTGTTGGGCGACTTCACCCTGAGCGTTCGTCAGTCCATCTACGGACCGCAGTACTCGGTCACCAGCACGTCCGGCCTGCCGACTGCCGTAATCAACGCTCTTGATGTGGTCACACTCGCTGGTTCCACGTACTACAAGAACGAAATCGATACCATGCAGCAGACCAACATCGAGCTGACCTACGCCCCGACTGAAAGTCTGCAAGTGAGCGCCGGTGTCGACAACGTCTTCAATACCTATCCCGACAAGACTCCGCAGGCCGTGTGGGATTACAACGACGAGCGCTATGCCAACACCAGCCGTCAATACCTCACCGGCAGCCCGGTGGGATACTTCGGCGCCCGTTGGTTCGGCAAACTGACCTATAACTTCTGAGACGGGACACTCACCATGAAAACAGTATTGAGCCGTCGCAGTCTGCTTTGGGGAGGTGCCTCACTTGCAGGTGCCTCCCTGCTCCAAAGCGTGTCAGGAACCTCCATCCGTTTCGCGAGTCCGGCGTTCGCAGATCTTGCGGCGCCGACCACGCCGATCCGCATGTCGTCAAACGAGAACCCCTACGGCCCGTCGCAGCTGGCCATAGAAGCAATGCAGGGAGCGTTCAAGGAAGCGAATCTGTATGGCGGAATTGCCAATCAGATTTTCGAGCTGCAGGCGAGTATCGAAGGCGTGGCGCCGGAAAATGTCACGCTCAGTGCCGGGTCTGGTGAACTGCTGCAGGCGGCAGGGGTGCTGGCCTCCTGGGGCGAACAGGGTTCCATCGTGGCCCCTTATCCGACCTTCGGACAGTTGCTGCGCACGGCGGAGAGCCTGGGCACCGAGATCATCAATGTGCCCGTGGACGAATCGATGCACATCGATCTCAACGCGATGTATGCGGCCATAAGGCCAGACACCAAGATGGTGTATCTGTGCAACCCGAACAATCCGATTCCGTCGATCATCGAGAAGAAGGCCCTGGGAGATTTTGTGCGCACCGTGTCGAAGGATCGTCTGGTGTTCATTGATGAAGCCTACTACGAGTATGTCGACAATCCCGAGTTCAGCAGCATGATGCCGCTGATCGCGGAAGGATTGAACAACGTCATCGTTGCGCGCACGGCCTCGAAGATTCATGGCTTTGCGGGGCTGCGCGTCGGCTTCGGTTTTGCGCATCCGGAACTGATCGACAAGCTCAGTCAGGTGATGACCGGCAGCGTGAGCATCCTGGCGCAGTATGCCGCCTTCGTCAGCTATAAGGACAAGGAGTTCCAGAATCACTCGCGTGCGATGAACAAGCAAGGACTGGCGCTGGTGGAAGGCATGTGCGACGAGCTCGGCCTGCGCTATGTGAAATCCAATGCCAACTTCGCGTTCTTCGAAACCGGCATTCAGGCCGATACTTTCCGCACGACCATGCGGGAGCACAACATCATGGTAGGGCGTACGTTCGAGCCCTTCACCACCTGGGCGCGCGTCAGCATGGCCAAGCCGGAAGAGATGGCGTATTTCGTGCAGACCTACAAGAAGCTCTACACCTGAACTCTTGATACCTGAACTCTTAATACCTGAACAAGGTGACTTGAAGGGGCGCCAGGAGGTCCATGCGGGCCGCCTGGCGCCTCTGCTTTGATACCCTCCTTCATTCTCGCCGGCAATTGCGCCGGATCAATGTATTTCCGCTCATCTTGCGCTACCTTGCTGTTGTCTCCCTCCAACACGGGTAAGCACCATGAAAACGAAAATAAACCTATTGGTTCTGGCTGTTGTCCTCCTTGCCGCGAGCAGTCCAATGCCCGCGCTCGCGCAGACGAAGATTCCTTATGGTCCTGACCCCATGCAATACGGCGAACTCTCGCTCCCCGCGGGCGCCGGGCCGTTTCCCGTCGTCACTTTCCTGCACGCAGGCTGCTGGCGTTCCTCCGAAGGCATGATCAGCGCCTACCGGGCGATGGCCAAGGCGATGACCGAGCATGGCATTGCCGCCTGGAATCTGCAGTATCGTGGCGCTACCAGCGACGGCGGTGGCTGGCCCGGCACGTGGCTGGACATCGCCAATGGCTTCGATGCACTGGCCGGTCTGGCCGGGCAGTACCCTCTGGATCTGCAACAAGCCATCGTCGTGGGCCACTCCTCCGGCGGGCACTTCGGTGCCTGGCTGGCGACGCGCCCGCAGTTGCCCAAGGACAGCGAGATTTATGTCGAGCCAGCGCTGAACCCGACGGCACTCGTGATGGCCGATGCCTATATCAATCCCATGGTCATCGATTCCATCGGCGTGAGCGGCGAGATCTACTGCGGCGAGCCACTGCTGGAGAAACTGACCGGCGCACCCGTGGACGAGAAGGGCGCAAACTTCCGCGCC
>CAIRBI010000116.1 GCA_903876785.1 uncultured Gammaproteobacteria bacterium | reverse complement strand
CGAGGCCTTCGTCTATCACAACGAGGGCCAGAGTTTCGCCAGACGCCCGGCGCGGCAGCTCACCGTGGCGCTGAAGTTTCCGTCCGCGCTGGGCATGCTGAGTTCTGCCATGGAGTTTCGTGAGCAGGCGGAGGCGCTGGAAGACACCCGCACCATTCCGACGGCTATTGCCAAGGTCAGCGGCGTCGGCAGCAATCGCGATCTGCTGGTGCTGCTCGACGAACAGGTGCAGGTATTCCTGAACAGCATGGAGCCCGAGGCCACACCGCCAGACCAGCAGTTCCTCGCCTCGCTGGACTACAGCCGCACCCGCAACGACTATGAAATAGACATCCGCCGCATCATCGACGAATTCGAGATCGAGCAGAACAGCGAATTGCGACTCGTCGAAGGCCGCAGCCCCGACCACACCCTGCCGCTGAGCGCGGCCATGCGTAATGGCGCCGTGATGGCAACCAGCCTCAATGGCGACGCACTCGAAGACATCTTCGTCTTGCTCGAACGCGGCAGAGAAGCCATCACCGGATTTCTATTGCTGTCAGAATAGTGACAATGCTTTGTCAGTGATCTTGTCAATGACCCCTCAATGACCCCTCAGTGAGCTAGGTCCAGCGCCTGCCCAGGCGTACACTCGGGAGGATGTCGTCCATTCATTGAGAAGTCGTCACGATGTCACATCGCCGTCATCTGTTTTCTCTGCGCTTCGCGCACGCCCTGCGTGAGAGCTGCGTCACCGAACCCTACTCCACACAACGCTTTTACAAGGACGCACTGGCCGGCATCACCGTCGGCATCATTGCTATCCCGCTGGCCATGGCATTGGCGATTGCCAGCGGCGTGGCGCCGCAGTACGGCCTCTACACGGCGATCATCGCAGGCTTTCTGATCGCCGTGAGCGGCGGCTCGCGCTACAGCGTCGCGGGGCCGACGGCCGCCTTTGTGGTGATTCTCTACCCCATCGCGCAGAGCTTCGGGCTCAGTGGCCTGCTGGTGGCGACGATGCTCTCCGGCGTCATCCTGGTGGCGATGGCCCTGTTGCGGCTCGGCCGGCTGATTCAATACATCCCGGAGTCGGTGGTGCTGGGTTTCACCGGCGGCATTGCCGTTGTCATTGTCACGCTGCAGATCAAGGATCTGTTCGGCCTCCCCATAGCCGAGATGCCTGAGCACTTCCTCGACAAGATTCGCCTGCTCGCCGCCCATGCCGGTGATGTGCACTGGCCGAGTGTGTCCGTCGCCGCGCTGACGCTGGCGGTCATGATTCTCTGGCCGAAACTGAAGACTCCGATTCCCGCCCACCTGCCAGCCATCACATTGGCGAGCATCGCCGCACTGCTGCTCGCCCAGGCCGACCTGCCGGTGGACACCATCGGCTCGCGCTTCAGTTACCTCCTTCCCGATGGCAGCAGCGGTCAGGGCATTCCCCCGGTGCTGCCGCATTTCGAATGGCCGTGGCTGCGTGAGGGGCCGGGCGGAGTTGCACCGGTGTGGAACTGGCGTGCGCTACAGGAACTGCTGCCCGCCGCGCTGGCCATCGCCATGCTGGGTGCCATCGAGTCGTTACTGTGCGCCGTGGTGCTGGATGGCATGAGTGGCCGCAAACACAGCGCCAACAGTGAACTGCTGGGGCAGGGCATAGGCAACATCGTCACGCCCTTCTTCGGTGGCATCACCGCCACCGCCGCGCTGGCCAGATCGGCCGCCAACTACCGGGCCGGGGCAACCTCCCCCGTGGCGGCGATGGTGCATGCGCTGATCGTGCTGCTGGGGCTGGTGGCGCTGACCAAGCTGCTGAGCTATCTGCCAATGGCCGGCATGGGCGCCCTGCTGCTGATGGTGGCATGGAACATGAGCGAAGCGCCGAAGGCTGTGCACCTGCTCAAGACCGCGCCGCGCAGCGATATCGCGGTGTTCGTCACCTGCTTCAGCCTGACCGTGCTGTTCGACATGGTGATCGCCATCAGCACCGGCATGGTACTGGCCGCCTTGTTGTTCATGAAAGAGATTGCCGACATGACCCGCGTGGCAGACATCAGCGAGAACCGCCGTCTGGTGACCGAGCCAGTGCCGCCGGGCTGGTGCGTGCTGAAGATCAGCGGCCCCCTGTTCTTCGCCGCCGCTGACCGCATCTTCAGTCAGATCGCCATGGATTGCGGTCAGCGCCGCGGCATCATCCTGTATCTTGACGGTGTGCCGATTCTGGACGCCGGTGGCGTCTCGGCACTGGATAAACTGGTGCAGCAATGTGCCAGCGACGGGGCGCGGCTGTACCTCACCGATCTGCAATTTCAACCGCTGAAGACCCTGGCGCGCGCCGGGGTACAGCCACAGCCGGACGTGCTGGCGTTTTTTCCGACACTGGGAGATGCGCTGGAAGCAGCCAACAAGGAATGGGAAGCAGGGGCGGTTTGAAGCCACGCAGAAAAAGTGTCGAGCCGGGGGAAATCAGTCGGCGTCCAGCGCCGCCCGCACCTTGCGGGCCAGCTCGATGCGCTGGAAGGGTTTGTTCAGCAGCGGACTGTTGGCGTCCAGATACCGATGGCGTATCGCAGCGTTTTCGGTGTAGCCGGACATGTACAGCACCCTGAGGCCCGGACGCGCCTGCCTGGCGGCCTCGGCGAGTTGCGGACCATTGAGGCCGCCCGGCATGATCACGTCGGTCAGCAGCAAATCAAAGTGGTCGCGACCTCTGAGCTTCTCGAGCCCGTTGCGACCATCACCGGCCAGCGTCACCGCATAACCCAGATTGCGCAGCAGCCGCGCCGTGTAGTCACGAACCAGCTCGTCGTCCTCCACCAGCAAGACGCTCTCGGTGCCGCCCTGCAGGGTAGCATTCGGCTCCTGAGCAACCTCGGGGATGCCGGACTTTTGCGGGAGATAGATGGTCACCGTAGTGCCATCGCCCGGCTCGGAATCAATATTGATATGCCCCCTGGACTGCTTCACGAACCCGTAGGCCATGCTCAACCCAAGCCCTGTCCCAGTGCCCGGGCCCTTCGTGGTAAAGCAAGGCTCGAAGACCCGCCGCAGCAGCTCCGGAGCAATGCCACAGCCCGTGTCAGACACCGCCATCATCACGTAGAGTCCGGGCGCCACGTCGGCATGCCCTGCCACGTATTCCTCATCCAGATAGCGCAACCCTGTCTCGATGGTCAGCCGTCCGCCACCGGGCATGGCGTCGCGGGCATTCACACAGAGATTCAGCAGCACAGATTCCAGCTCCACCGGGTCGACCACGGCGAGGGCCTGGCTGCCATGCATCAGCTGAATATCGATGTCCTCTTCGAGGGTGCGGCGCAGCAGACTCTCCATGCTCGTCACCAGATCGGCGATATCGATAAGCTGCGGCTCCAGCGCCTGACGGCGGGCGAAGGCGAGCAGCCGACGTGCCAGCTCTGCACCTCTGTCTGCCGCCTCACTGATCATGACTGCCAGTGAGCGCAGTTCGGGCTGCGTGGCGAGTTGCTCCTCCAACAGCTCGGCATTGCCCATAATGACGGTCAGCAGATTATTGAAATCGTGCGCCACCCCGCCGGTGAGCTGGCCCATGGCCTCAAGATGCTGAGCACGACGCAGCCCCTCTGCCATCGCCAACTCGCTGGTAATATCGCGAAAATACACCGCCAGCCCCTCACCGGAGGGGTAGGCGTGCACATGAAAGATCTTGCCAAGCGGGGCGTACTCGGCCGAAAACTCCTGCGTGCTGTGCTCCGCTACCGCCTGGCGATAGTGGGATTCAAACACCTCCGAACCAGGAAATTCGGCCCAGACGACCCGCCCCAGCATGTTGTTGCGCTTGACGCCCAGCAACTCTTCCGCCATCGCATTCAGATAGGTGAACTTCCAGTCCTTGTCCACCGTGAAGAAGGCATCGGTGATGCTTTCCAGCGTGTTGATGAGGCGATTGGCCAGGCGCCGGGCGTCCTGCAGGAGCAACCGCTGATCGTGGACATCGATGGTCGCCCCGTACCATTTGAGAATGTCGCCATGGCGGTTCCTGATGGGCCGGGCCTGACTCAGGTACCAGCGATATGTGCCGTCGGGGCTATGCAGCCGATATTCCTGTTGATAGTCAGAGCCGGTCTGGTTGGCGACTCGCCACGCGGCAGTGACTTTCGCGCGATCATCCGGATGGATCGCAGACGCCCAGCGCTGCACGGTGCTCTGTATGGGTTGCGGTTCGAGTCCCGTGAATTGCGCGAAGGCCCGGTTGGTGTATTCGGTGACGCCGTTGGAATCGGCCGTCCAGACGATCAACGGCATGCTGTCGGCCAGTTGTGTGAAGCTGGCCTGGCTCTCTGCCAGCGCCAATACCTTGGATTTCTCTTCGGTAATGTCCGTGATGTAGCCTTGCAGCACCAGGGCGCCGCGCTCATCGGTGCGCACCGCCTCGCCCTGCTCGCGCACCCATTTCACAACCCGCTCCCGGGTAACCAGCCGATAAGTACAGTGGAAAGCGCGGCGGGCACGCACGCTCTCCGCCACCTCGCGACGCACCATGTCGCGATCTCCCGGGTGAATGAGAGATGCGTAGGAGACACGGTGGTTATCGAGAATATCTTCGGGAGAATAGCCGGTGAGGGCCTTGCAGGCGTTGCTGACAAAGAGCATCGTCCAGTCGTCATCATTGCGACAGCGATAGACCATACCCGGAATGTGTTTCAGCAGCAGTTGCTGATCCAAAGGCAAGACGCCATCCATACTTATACCCCTCGTCCACTGCAAGCTATTGCCTGAGCTTTGCGCTCGCAACTCCTGTCAAGCATCCTAAAGACTTCCATCGATCAACTTCACCGCCATGCGGTCACCTTCGCCAATTTCGAGATGCTTGGAGCATGCACATTCGGCAAATTCGAGGCCAACGCTGGCCTCACCGATCACTATCTGCTAAAAGCGCTCATAGAAAATCATCAAGACATACCGGAGGTCGCAGTGAAAGTGAATGTCCCCAGGTTGCGTTTGACCCCTTCGGGCCGCCTTGTCAGCAAGGTTGTTGCCATCATGCTGTTGTGGGCATTCAGCGCCTCACGCGCGCTGGCCCACGACGTGTCGGACGTGGCCCGCGAGCGTATGCAGAACGGCGGCATCCTCGACTACATCTGGACTGGCGCCGAGCACATGCTCACCGGTTACGACCATCTGCTGTTCCTGCTCGGCGTGATGTTCTTCCTGACCCGTTTCATCGATATTCTCAAATTCGTCACTGCCTTCACCCTGGGCCACACGCTCACACTGGTCTTCGCCACCTATGCAGGCATCAGCGCCGATCATTATCTGATCGACGCGGTGATCGCCGCAACCGTAATGTACAAGGGTTTTGAAAACCTCGATGGCTTTCAGCGCTGGATCGGCATCGCGGCGCCCAGCTTGCTGGTCATGGTCTTCAGTTTCGGATTGATTCACGGCTTCGGTCTGTCGGCCCGGCTGCAGGACCTGACCATGGCCGATCAAAGCGGTTTGCTGAGCAAGATTCTGTTCTTCAATCTCGGTGTCGAACTCGGCCAGATTGCAGCGCTGGTCGTGATGGGCATCGTCATTCGCGCCTGGCAGCAGACCACGGTGTGGGAGCCGCTGACACGCATCGCCAATGGCGCTCTGGTGTTCTGCGGTTTTCTGCTGCTGCTGTTCCAGCTGCACGGTTTTCTGCACGAGAGCGGCCATGTGCATGGCCCGGCCACCACGGCCACGCCCGAAGCAGCGGCGCCAGGCGTCCCCCACAGCCACGACGGAGGCGAACCCCATGTCCACTAGAACGCTCACTAGAATGTTGCTCGCGCTCTGCCTGACTCTCACTTCTGCCCTGACGATAGCACAGGATCTGCAGCTCGAACTGCTCGGCGACGGCAATCTGATCATCGGCGTCGTCAGTGGCGCTGATGCAGCGCCCGCCGCAGAACTGCCTGTGCAGATCGCGGCAAGCCTGCAGCCAGAAATTACCGTGACCACCCTGCAGACGGATGCGGCGGGGATCTTCACTTTCACGGGAGAATACGAGGCGACCTATCGCGTGACAGCAGGTGACGCGATTGCCGAGATCACTCTTGGAGAAGCGCCGCCAGCACCGTTCACCTGGCCACCGATCTACATCACCCTCGGCGCGCTGCTGCTGCTGTCGCTGATTCCTGCGCGAATGTTGCGAAGGAAGGATTTGGCCTGACCAGAGAGCCCCTGTGGGAGCGGGCCTGCCCGCGATCGACTTATGCATGAATTCAAT
>CAIRBI010000115.1 GCA_903876785.1 uncultured Gammaproteobacteria bacterium | reverse complement strand
CAGTCACCCCACCAGTCGCCTCACCATTCACCCCACCAGTCGCTCCACCAGCACTAGATGGCTTGCAGCAAGTTCCGGCCACGCTACCCGGGCAACTGACAACACCGGCTCAGGCAGTGCCAGCCCAGCCCGTGCTTACGACACCAGCCCCGTCGAATGCAGGGCAGGCGCTGCCAGCACCGACCGCTCCAATCCAGACGACACCGCAACAATCCAGCCCAGTGCCTGCGTCGTCACCCTCGGCTAATCCTGTGCTGCCAACGCCAACGCCAACGCCAACCCCAACCCCTTCAACTCCTTCGGGAGGGCCGCAACAGCCAGCGCAAGGCTCGACCATCGATGATGTCGCGCGCGTCATTAATGTTGACGCCGGTGGTGAGGATGTCGTGCAGATCACCTTCAATGGCAACAGCCATGTGCAGGTGGACGATGGCAATGACACGCAGATATACAATGACATGCAGGAAGCCGGTGATGTGGTGTTGATCAGCGGTTCTGCCCCTTTTGATATTCTGCTGGGCGATGCGTCGACCACCGAACTCCGGCTGAACGGCAGTAAAGTCGATTTCAGCTCCAGCATTCGTATTGATAACTCGGCCAGACTCACCATTGGTCTTTGACCCGGACTTGAAAAGAACATGAGCACACACACTGTCATCCCGCGTCGTAAAACCCGCCAAATCATGATTGGCAACGTTGCTGTGGGCGGAGATGCCCCTGTTTCAGTGCAGACAATGACAAACACCGAGACCTGTGATGTCGAAGCGACAGTCGCGCAGATTGACCGCATCGTCCGCGCGGGTGCCGATATCGTGCGTGTGTCCGTCCCCTCCATGGAAGCGGCGGATGCCTTTCGCGAAATCAGAAAGCGCGTGAGTGTGCCGCTTGTCGCGGACATCCATTTTGACTACAAGATTGCATTGAAAGTTGCCGAATACGGTGTTGATTGCCTGCGCATCAATCCGGGCAACATCGGCAGCGAAAAGAAAATCCGTGCCGTGATTGATGTGGCGAAAGACAAGGGAATTCCGCTGCGTATCGGTGTGAATGCGGGGTCACTCGGCAAAGTGCTGTTGCGCAAGTACGAGGAGCCTAACGCCGATGCCATGGTGGAGTCTGCGCTGACCCAGATCGACATTCTCGACAAGCTCGACTTTCAGAATTTCAAAATCAGCCTCAAGGCCTCTGAAATTTTCATGACGCTGCAGGCCTACCGCAAGCTGGCCAGCCAGATCGACAACCCTCTGCACCTCGGCATTACCGAGGCCGGCGGATTGCGTTCCGGTACTGTGAAGTCTGCGATAGGGCTTGGTGCTCTGTTGATGGATGGTATCGGCGACACCATTCGCATTTCTCTGGCAGCCGATCCTGTCGAAGAGGTGAAGGTGGGTTTCGATATCCTCAAGAGCCTCGGTATTCGCAGCAAAGGCGTTAATCTGGTGGCCTGCCCCAGTTGTTCACGGCAGAATTTTGATGTGATCAGCGTGGTGAATCAGCTTGAGGCTCGGCTCGAAGACATCATCACGCCGGTGGATGTGGCGGTGATTGGTTGCATCGTCAACGGACCGGGCGAGGCGAAAGTGGCCGAGATCGGCCTGACCGGCGCCAGCCCGAGTAATCTTGTGTACGTCGAAGGTAAACCCCATCACAAGATCGACAATAACAAGTTGGTCGACGAGCTGGAAATCATGGTCAGAGCGCGCGTGGCGCAGAAACTGGCAGCTCAGCAGGCCCGGCTTGCGGCACGACATCCAGACATCATCGCGACCGACTGAAACTGGGGTTCAGCCTCTCTGCGGCAAGACATCCGCGTCACACAAGACTTCGACACAAAACACTATGAGCAAGATTCAAGCAATCAGGGGGATGAACGACATCCTTCCCGGCGAGACGCCGGTATGGCAGTACCTGGAAAGCACGGTGCAGGGTGTGCTGCAGCGCTACGGTTATCGTGAGCTGCGTTTTCCCGTGCTCGAGCAGACCCAGTTGTTCAAGCGCTCCATTGGCGAAGTCACTGACATCGTCGAAAAAGAGATGTACAGCTTCGATGACCGTAATGGCGAAAATCTCAGCCTGCGTCCCGAAGGCACGGCGGGCTGCGTGCGTGCGGCGGACGAACACGGGCTGCTCTATAACCAGCAGCAGCGGCTCTGGTACAAAGGCCCGATGTTTCGTTACGAGCGCCCCCAAAAGGGCCGTTATCGACAGTTTCATCAGATTGGTGTCGAGGCCTACGGCATGGCCGGGCCCGACATCGACGTCGAAGTCATCCTGCTCTCCGCGCGCATCTGGCGTGATCTGGGTCTGAGCAGCCACGTGCGGCTGGAGATCAACAATATCGGGACTTCTCAGGACCGCCGTGCCTACGGGCAGGCGCTGACAGACTACCTGAGCCAGCGTGAAGAGTCCCTCGACGAGGACAGCAAGCGGCGTCTGCTCAGCAATCCACTGCGAATTCTTGATAGCAAAGTGCCGTCCACTCAGGAGCTGCTGGCCGCTGCTCCGTCCCTCGCCGAGTTTGTCAGCGAAGAGACCCGCGTCCACTTCGCCCGGCTCAAGGCGCTGCTGACGCAGGCTGGTATCGCTTTCGTGGAGAACGCGCGACTGGTGCGCGGGCTGGATTACTATAACAACATGGTGTTCGAGTGGATCACCGACGCCCTGGGTGCACAGGGCACGGTCTGCGCGGGTGGCCGTTATGACGGGCTGGTTGCGCAGCTTGGCGGGCGCGCGACGCCCGCCGTTGGCTTTGCCATGGGCGTCGAGCGTCTGGTGCTCTTGTTGCAGGAGGCTGGCAGTCTGCCAGCCGAATTGACTCAGACCGTCGATCTCTTCATTGTCGCCAGCGAGGCGATGAGCGGCGCGGCGATGCAGTTGTCCGAGCGCCTGCGGGACGAGTTGCCTGCACTGCGCATACACTTGAATTGCGGTGGTGGAAAGATCAGCAACCAGCTCAAGAGGGCCTATAATAGCGGCGCCCGACTGGCGGTGGTGCTGGGAGAGATACATGAACAAGGAGACGGGCAGGAAGATTCAGCGGACGCGGAAGGTCTGAGTAGCGTGCGTCTGCGTCATCTCGATGAGCAGGCGACCAGCACAGACATTGCGCTCGCCGATCTGGTGCCCGCCCTGCGCAGCCTGATTCCCGGTGCTTGACAGCGCAGGGCCGCTAATTCAGGATGCCGTACCTCGCGCTGCCACCGTGCTGACGTAACTGGTTCGCCAGTGCTGACAGGCAGCGCATAAAGAAATAAAGAAGCAAGACATTCAGACAGAGACAGGAGCTATTTGTGGCGTTTAGTACCGAAGAAGAAGAAACCCTTGATTCCATCAAACGCTGGTGGAATGAGAGCGGCAAATCCATCTTGATTGGCCTTGTCGTGTTCGCCGTGGGCTATCTGGGCTGGATGCAGTGGCAGCGCATGCAGGTGGCTGATCTGGGTGCTGCGTCCGATCTCTATGAGCAGATCGGCATGACAGTCGTTGTGGCGCCAGGGCAGACCCTGACCGAAGAGGCCCGGGCTACCGCGGTGGGTCTGGCACAGCAGCTGAAGGCCGATTATCCGGACTCCGTGTACGCCCTGTACGGTGCCTTGTTCGGTGCCCGTCTGGCGGTGGAGGTGAACGATCTGAATACTGCTGAAACCGAATTGCAGTGGTTGCTGGACAACGCCAGAACAGGATTTATGGGTGCGACGGACGAGTCCTTGATCATTACCGCCAAGCTGCGCCTGGCGCGCGTGATTCTCTCCAAAGGAGAGGGACAGCGTGCGCTGGATGTGCTGGCGAGCGTGACTGAGCCCGGCAGCTTCGAGGCCATGGTGGCCGAGGTGCGTGGCGATGCATATGTCAGCCTGAACATGCCGGTAGAAGCCGAAGCTTCGTACCAAGCTGCCGTGGCGGCTGGTTCAACCAGCCAGACACTGCAGATTAAACTTGAAGACGTGACCGTCGGCAGTTAAGGAAAACAGGAATGAAGACAGTAGTAGCACTGACCCTGCGTGGCATTCGCAGCGAGACATCGACCCATGGCCGCAGCAGGCTGCTGGCACGGGTGGCGTTCGCTGCTCTGCTGTTGTTGACGCAAAGTGCTTGCAGCGTGTTTCAACCCGTTGCCGATCTGTTTGGCGATGACGATGTCGAGGGGCCAACCGAGCTGCAGGATTTCGATCAGGAGCTGCGCCTCAACCGACTCTGGAGCGTGGGCGTTGGGGACGGTCAGGGCCGTTACTACACCCAGCTTACCCCGGCCATTGACCGTGAGTTCATCTTCGCTGCCAGTGCCGACGGGACTGTGACAGCCATCAATCGCGCCGACGGCGACGTGCTCTGGCGCAATCGCACCGACGAATCCATTTCCGGCGGCGTAGGCGCTGCCTCTGGCATGGTGCTGTTTGGCACCCGCGAGGCCGAGGTATTTGCGCTGGACCAGATCTCCGGACGCTTGCTGTGGAGTGCGCCGGTCACCAGTGAGGTGCTGTCAGCACCGCAGACCGATGGTGACGTTGTCGTGGTGCAGACTGTCGATGGCAAGTTGATTGGTCTCGAAGCCGCCACCGGCACGCAGCGCTGGATCTACGAAACCACCATTCCTGCGCTGACCCTGCGTGGCAGCAGCAAGCCGGTGATGGCGGGCGACAGGGTTCTGGCTGGATTCGCCAGCGGCATGATCGCCGCCGTGAATGCAGAGAACGGCTTTCTGCTCTGGGAAGAGCGCGTGGCCATTCCGCAGGGACGCTATGACATCGAGCGCGTCATCGACGTCGATGGCGATCTGATGTTGTCCGGCAACACGGTCTACGCCTCCAGCTATCAAGGCAATCTGATGGGTCTGGACGTTGCCACCGGCCGTATCGTGTGGGGCATTGAAGCCTCCAGCTACCATGGTCTGGCGCAAGGGTTCGGGAACATCTACTACAGCAATGACAAGAGCCACCTGATTGCCCTGCGCAACAACTCTGACCAGGTGGCGTGGGAAAACGATGACCTGCGGCTGCGCAGCATCACCGCCCCGGCCACTCTGGGCAACTACGTGGCAGTCGCCGATTTCGAGGGCTATCTGCATCTGCTTTCCCAGGTCGACGGTCATTTCGTCAGTCGTGTACGGGTCGATGGCGATGGGGTTCGTGCCAGCCTGGTGACTGACAGCAACACCATTTACGTATTCGGCAACAGCGGCACGCTCTCTGCCTATTCCATCCGCTAACGCCCCCGCCGGCACCCGGCTCGGGTGCCCGGCCACACAGCACATCATGGTTCAATGGTACTAATATGAGACCGGTTCTAGCCTTGGTTGGTCGTCCCAACGTCGGCAAATCCACACTATTCAATCGTCTGACCCGCAGCCGCGACGCGCTTGTCGCCGACTTGCCCGGGTTGACCCGTGATCGCCAGTACGGCGAAGGACGCATCGCCGATCGCCCCTTCATCGTCATCGACACCGGGGGCTTGTCAGGCGACGAAGAGGGTATCGATTTCGAGATGGCCTCCCAGTCTCTGCTTGCCATCGAAGAAGCCGACATCGTCCTGCTGATGGTGGATGGCCGGGCTGGTCTGCACCCCGGCGATACCCGCATCGTTGAATACCTGCGCAAGCAGGAGAAGAACACCTGCCTCGTCGTGAACAAGGTCGACGGTGTCGACGAGGACGTCGCCATGGGCGACTTCTTCGGTCTGGGCATAACCCGCATGTATCCCGTGACGGCCAGCCAGGGCCGTGGCGTGCGCAAGCTGATCGACGACGTGCTGGCGAGTTTTCCCGATGATGAGGAGCTTGAACCGGCACCGCTGCGGGGCATCAAGATCGCCATCTCCGGGCGCCCCAATGTGGGCAAGTCCACGCTGGTGAACCGCATGCTCGGTGAAGATCGCGTTGTCGTTTACGACGAACCCGGCACGACCCGCGACAGCGTCTACATCCCCTTCGAGCGTCACGGCGAGCACTACACGCTGATTGATACCGCCGGCATCCGCCGCCGCGGCAAGACCACCGAGACCGTCGAGAAATTCTCCGTGGTCAAATCATTGCAGGCCATCGAGGACGCCAACGTGGTGATCCTCATCGTCGATGCCCGCACCGGTATCGTGGAACAGGATCTGCATCTGCTGGGCTACGTGCTGGATGCTGGTCGCGCGCTGGTGATTGCCATCAACAAGTGGGATGGTCTGGACATGGAGCAGAAGGACAAGGTGAAGTCCGACATCCGGCGCCGCTTTGCCTTCGTGGATTTCGCGGAGATTCACTTCATTTCGGCGCGTCATGGCACGGGCGTGGGCGACCTCTACGAATCGATTCACGCGGCTTTCAACGCCGCCCAGAAAACCTTGACTACCAGCGTGCTGACCCAGGTCCTGGAAGCCGCCGTGCACGAACACGCGCCGCCGGTCGTCGATGGTCGACGCATCAAGCTGCGCTATGCCCATGCCGGTGGCCACAACCCGCCGATCATCGTGATTCACGGCAAGCAGACCGACAAGATTCCAGAAAGTTACAGTCGCTATCTGGAGAAGACCTTCCGCCATATCCTCAAACTCGAGGGTACGCCGGTGCGAATTCAATATCGCAGCGACGACAATCCCTACGTCCGTGCCGAGTCGGATATGACCTATCAGCAGGTGGCACAGAAACGCCGCATCAAGAAGAATCGCAAGGCACCGCGCAACGGCCCGGCTCCCGCCGTCAAAAGACGACGCGGCAAGGAAAAGCACTGAGCTTGGTCCTTTTCAGGACCAGGCAATATCTGGAGCAACACAGACGATAGCGAGGAGGATCGGACAGATGCGTCGAGCAGGAGACAATCGCCAAGGCTTTTTCGCGGTGCTGGTGTTCTGCTGTCTCGTGTTCACGAAATTG
>CAIRBI010000114.1 GCA_903876785.1 uncultured Gammaproteobacteria bacterium | reverse complement strand
GTAAAATAATTCACTGCTGGTCTTTTCACTCATACGACTTACTGAACGGCGCTGCCACGCAGGTACTTGAAGTACTCGCTGTCAGGATCTACCAGTAGAATGTCACCCTTGTTGGAGAAACTCTCCTGGTAAGAGTTCAGGCTGCGCGTGAACGCATAAAACTCTTCATTCTTCGTGTAGGCTCCCGCATAGGTGGCAGCCGCCTGAGCATCGCCCTCACCGCGAATGCGCTCCGCATCCCGGTAGGCCTCAACCAGCAATACGGCCTCCTGTCTATCCGCGTCGGCTTCGATACCAATCGCAAGCTCACTACCGCGTGAGCGCAATTGTTGAGCCTCGCGTTGCCGTTCAGAAGTCATGCGGTCGTAAACAGAAGATCGCACATCCAGTGGCAACTCAATCTGCTTGACGCGCACATCAATGACCTCGATTCCGTACTCTTCCGCCGTTAAAAGGTTGAGCTCCCGCGTCAGCTCCTCCATCAGGAGGTCACGCTGCCCGGAAACCACTTCCTGCAGATCCCGCTCGCCAAACTTGTTGCGCAAGCCGTCGTTGATACGCTGAGCGAGCAGGTTGCTGGTACGCGACTCCTCACCTGAGGTGGCGGTGTAGTACTTTTGCACGTCGACAATGCGCCATTTGGCGAACGAATCCACCACCAGCGCCTTTTGCTCCAGTGTCAGATAACGCTGCGCATCAGCCGTCACTGTCAGCACGCGGGCATCAAATTTCCTAACCGTGTTCACCCACGGCATCTTGAAATGCAGCCCGGGCTCGAGGTCAGCTCGCTCCACGGTACCGAATCTCAGCAGAATGGCGCGTTCCGTCTCCTTGACGACAAACACAGCATTGGAACCACCGACAATCAACAGGAACACGATCAAACCAGCCATCATATTCTTCATTATCGACCTCCTCGCTCGGGCACAGTTTGCACGCGAGCTCTTTCAGTAGCTGTGGCCTGCAGCTCTCTGGTCACCTGATCAGACAACTCACGCAATTGCTGTGCGGTCAGCTGGGCTGTTCCCGCAGCACGACTTGCCTCGCTCTGCTCCATGATCTTGTCGAGCGGAACGTAGAACATGTTGTTGCCACCCTCCACATCGATGAGCACCTTGCTGCTGTTGCTCATCACGGACTGCATCGCATCGATATACAAACGTTCGCGAGTGACTTCGGGAGCCTTCTCGTACTCAGCCAGCAATTGTTCGAACCGCGACGCTTCACCGTCTGCACGGGCGATCACCTGATCGCGGTAGGCATTGGCCTGCTCGATAATACGCTGAGCCTCACCGCGGGCCACCGGAATGACGCGGTTGGCATAGGCCAGAGCTTCGTTCTGCACGCGCTGCTCATCCTCTCGCGCCTTGATGACGTCGTCGAAAGCGCCCTGTACCGCATCGGGCGGCTGTGCGTTGCGCACCGTGACTTGAGTGATCATGATCCCCGAATCGTAGGTCTCCATGTAACGCTGCAATCTGTCGCGCACTTCGGCAGAGACATCAGCACGCCCCTGGGTAAGGACGCGATCCATGGTAGTGCCACCCACAACATGGCGGATGGCCGATTCGGCGGCATGGTCGAGACTCATCTCGGGGTCACGAACCACCATCGCAAACTTCACGGGATCCTGGATCAGATACTGCACATCCATGGAAACGTTGACGATATTTTCGTCGGTTGTGAGCATGTCTTTTGAGTAGGAACGAGTGTTCACACGCGACACATTGATCTTCTGCACAGCGTCCATGCCAGGAGCATTCCAGCGCAGACCCGGCATGACGACTTCCTCGCGCAGGGCACCAAAGCGCGTGACCACTCCACGCTCTGATTCATCGACAGTGTAGAAACCCAGCGCAGCCCAGATCACCACCACGATGACGATGATCCCGCCAAAAAGCCCGGACGGCACGGCAGGTCCACCCGCTCCTCCGCCACCTCCTGTGCTGCCCCCTCCTGCGCTGCCACCGGACTTATTGCCGCCACCGAACAAACCATTAAGTTTGCGGGTAATGGTCTTGATCACCTCGTCCAGGTCGGGTGGTCCCTGGTCGCCACCGCGACGACCACCCCCTCCCCAGGGGTCATTATCATTACCTTTGTTTCCAGGTTCATTCCAAGCCATCGGCTTCTCCATACCCCAAAGAAAATTCGGGGGTGATTTTAACGAATTATTGTTGATTAACCCAGCTCTTCAGGAGCAAGCCTTTCTTCCGCCAGCAGTCGATCAAAATCATGGCGGGGCAGGCTGATATCCAGACTCACGCCGCCGTTTTCGTCCATTGTTTCGTGGCGCACGGCGCCTTTTGCATAAAGCCTGGCGCGCAGTCGGCCATGCGCGGGCAACAGGGTCAGCGTGCGCTGCACAACGTCTTCACCCAGCAGCTCGCTGATGGCAGCAAGCAGGATATCCATGCCTGCTCCGGTGCGCGCCGATACCCAGATGCGCACGGGTTTGCCTTCTTCGTTTCGCTCCAGCATTGGCTGCCTGTCCTGCAACAAGTCAATTTTGTTGTAAACCAGCAGACAAGGGACCTGATCGGCGCCAATTTCTGACAACACTTCGTTCACCTGCCCGGTGAGATATTCATGGTTCTCATTGGCCGCATCAATGACATGCAGAAGCAGAGCGGCCTGGGTGGTCTCTTCCAGGGTCGCACGGAAGGCTTCCACCAGTTTGTGCGGGAGGTGACTGATGAAGCCGACGGTGTCGGCGAGGATGGCCCCGCCAAAATTTGGTAACTGTATGCGCCGCAACGTGGAATCCAGCGTGGCAAACAGTTGATCGGCAGCGTAAGTGTTCTCTCCTGCCATGGCATTGAACAGCGATGACTTGCCGGCGTTGGTGTAGCCCACCAGAGAGATGGTTGGGATTTCGGCGCGTTGTCGGGAGCGGCGCCCCTGCTCACGCTGGCCGCGTACCTTGATCAGCGCCTTGTTGATGTTCTTGATGCGCTGACGAATCATGCGCTGGTCGAGTTCGAGCTGAGTTTCACCGGCACCCTTCAGACCGATGCCGCCTTTTTGACGATCCAGGTGGGTCCAGCCGCGCTTGAGGCGGGTGACCGTATGCTCCAGCTGCGCCAGCTCTACCTGCAGCTTGCCTTCATAACTGCGGGCGCGTTGTGCGAAGATATCCAGAATAATCCCCGTGCGATCCAGCACACGGCATTCCAGACGCTTTTCGAGATTGCGCTCCTGGCTGGGCGTCAACGCGTGATTGAACAGGACTAGCTCTGCCTGATGCTCTTTCACGGCGGCCGCAATCTCGTCGAGCTTCCCGGAACCGACGAAGTGACCTGCATCAGGGCGTTTGCGGGTGCCTTTTATAAAACAGACGGAAACTGCGCCCGCGGAGAGCACCAGTTCTTCAAACTCGAGAGGGTCCTCCTGGTCATGCTCTGATTCCAGACCAATATGCACGAGGATTGCGGTTTCACCGCGGTCAGGCCTTTCAAAGAACAAAAATCAACCTCACGTCAGGCAACATTTCCTGGCGCAGTTTCCTCGTCGTCCAGTTGGAACTCTCCCGAACTCTGTGTCGGAATCTTCACTGAGCGCGCCGGAACAACCGTGGATATGGCGTGTTTGTAGACCATCTGATTCACGGCGTTTTTCAACAGAATCACGAACTGATCGAATGACTCGATCTGACCCTGCAGCTTGATGCCGCTCACGAGATAGATAGACACTGGGATGCGCTCCTTGCGAAGCACGTTCAAGAAAGGGTCTTGTAACGAATGCCCCTTTGACATTTACTCTCTCCTCAACCGTTAAATAGAGCTGGAAAAACCCAGCAATTAACTTCCTTCGAGGTCCTATATTGTGACCTGCTCAATTGATTTCAAGACCAGATCCAAAGTTTCGGAGTCCTCACTGTCAAAGTTACGCAATTCTTCCCAGCTGCGAAGCCAGGTCATCTGCCTTTTGGCCAGTTGCCGCGTGGCAATGATACCCGCTTCCAGCATGGCATCAAAGCTCAATTCACCCGCGATGTACTGCCAAATCTGACGATATCCGACCGAGCGCATCGAAGGCATACGCATGTCAAGATTGCCCCGTCCCATCAATGCTTCCACTTCTTCGACAAAACCATCAGCAATCATCTGACGAAAACGTCTTGCGATTTTTTCATGAAGTACGTTGCGTAGACCCGGTTGGATGGAAAAAAAGTGCAGATCAAAGGGAATTGCGCTCTCCGCACTCTGAGCGGACTCATCGTGATGAAATTCAGTCATGGTCTTGCCGGAGATCAGATAAATCTCCAGAGCACGTTGCAGGCGCTGCGGATCATTCGGATGAATGCGGCTGGCCGACTCCGGATCCACCTCCTGCAGTCGGGCATGAACCGCTGCCCAGCCCTGCGCCTCGGCAATATCAAGAATCTGTTGACGCACGTCGGGATCTGCCGCCGGCATGCTCGCGAGCCCATCGCGCAGCGCCTTGAAATACATCATGGTGCCACCGACCAGCAGGGGAATTCTGCCACTGTCACGAATGCTGACCATCTCGCGCAGTGCGTCGTCGCGAAACTGTGACACCGAATACGCTTGGGACGGATCCAGAATATCGAGGAGTCGGTGTGGGGCTCTGAGCAAGGTCTGCGAATCGGGCTTGCCGGTGCCGATATTCATGCCCCGATAAATCTGTGCGGAGTCGACATTGATGATTTCACAGGGCAACCTCTGCACCAGTTCTATGGCCAGATTGGTTTTTCCCGACGCAGTAGGGCCCATAAGACAAATGGCAGGCGTGCGCACCCCATTCGTTGCAGATGAGACATCAGGACTGCTGGGAGACGAGGCGGGCATCAGTGAGCAACTCAGATTGAAACTGGGCCCACAGGATACCAGAAGCCGAGCACAGCATTGAAGACAACGCACATTGCCACTCAATGGCCTCCGGTTAAAACCTCTGGAGGCTGTTATACTTTCCCGCGATCATCCGGCACAAGCATAAGCCCGGACAAATGTCGGTTAAATTCATACGAATGCTTCGCAGACAATCATGAGCAATCAACCAACAGGCGTTTTCGACTCCGGTATCGGAGGACTCTCAACACTTCGTGAGTTGCGCCGACAATTGCCTCACGAGCACTTTCTCTACGTTGCAGATCTTGCGTGGTCCCCCTACGGCAACAAGTCTGTGGCTTTACTGCAGGAACGTGCTGCTCACCTGGGTGATTTTCTGGTGCAGCGCGAGTCGAAGGCAATCGTCGTCGCCTGCAACACGGCCACCGCAGCAGCCGTTCATCCATTGCGCGAGCGCTACACATTACCCATCATCGGCGTAGAGCCGGGCATCAAGCCCGCCATCACCCGAACCCTGTCAGGGGTGGTGGGTATCCTCGCCACGCAGAGAACTATCGACAGTGAGAAATTCCAGGCACTGATCAGCCAGTTCAGCCAGGAAACCGAGATTATCCTGCAGCCCTGCCCGGGATTGGCCGAGGCGATCGACGAGGGACAACACCAGTCGGCGCTGCGCGCACAGTTGCTGCGACACTTCACGGCGCCGCTGCTGGCACGCGGGGCTGACACCCTGGTGCTGGGCTGCACGCACTATCCGCTGATCATGGCAGAGATCCGCGAGAGTCTGGCAGCTCAGGGGCACGCGAACGTGCAATTGATCGACACCAGTGAGGCCATTGCCCGCCAGGTGGTGAGACAACTGGAGCGCAACCACTCCCTCAACCAGGAGAATACGCGCGGTACGGTCCAGTTTTTCAGCACCGACATTGCCACTGCGGAGAACCCCGAGCAGCGCGCGAAGGTATTGAGCGAGGTCTTTTCCTATTACTGGGGAGAAACCATCAGCGTGGCCGCCCTGCCTGATTGATGCGCTCGTGCAGGTGTTCGACTACTGGCCGCGCAGGAACAATTTATCCAGTTGATCGAGGCTCTGCAGGACCCATGTCGGACGACCATGGTTGCACTGGCCACTGCGCTCCGTCCGCTCCATATCACGCAGCAGCGCATTCATCTCCGCGATACTCAACTGACGATTGGCCCTGACTGATCCGTGGCAAGCCATGGTGGCCAGCAGCTCATCCTGATAATTGCGGATGCGTTCACTGCTGCCATGCTCCAGCACATCTGACAAGACATCTCTGACCAGTTGTTCGATGTTGGCCCCGGCAAGAATCGCTGGTATCTGCCGCACCACGATCGATTCCGCCGCCGCACGCTCGATGCCAACGCCAAGCGCAAGCAATGCTTCAGCCTGCTGCTCGGCACAGTCGGCCTCGGCCTGACTGACCGCGATAGAAAGGGGCACAAGCAGTGGCTGCGCCTTGATGCCTTCGCTCTGACAAGCACTCTTCATGTGTTCGTAAGTGATGCGCTCGTGCGCCGCGTGCATGTCGACAATGATCAGCCCCTGCGCGTTCTGCGCGAGGATATAAATCCCGTGCAACTGTGCGATAGCGAACCCAAGCGGGGGAACATCGTCATCATTGTGAAGCCGGGCATAAGCGGCCACCTGTTCTGCCACGCGCTGCTGACTGACCGCTCCGGAATAACCCGAACTGAACGAAGAGAATTGATTCGACTGCAGCGGCGTCGGCGACGAACCAAAGCTGCCCGCAAAACTGATGCGCTCCTGCCCCGCGAAGTCTCCCGTGAGTCCCGCGCTGCGCTCGGCCGAGGCGTACCCCGGAGCAGAGGTTACTCCCTCACCAGTGGCAGATTCGGTGCCAGATTCGGTGCCAGCCTCGGCGCCCAGACGATCCTGTGGACGCACGCTCGCGAGCGCCTTGTGCAAAGCCCGGAACAAGAAGTCGTGCACCAGCCTGCCATCCCGGAAGCGCACCTCATGCTTGGTCGGATGCACATTGACGTCCACCAGTGAAGGCTGCAATTCCAGATACAGAACGAAGGCAGGATGACGACCGTGAAAGAGTACGTCCTGATACGCTTGCTTGACGGCGTGGCTCACCAGCTTGTCGCGTATGATGCGGCCATTGACGTAGAAATATTGCAGGTCCGCCTGGCTGCGCGAAAAAGTCGGCAGGCTCACCCAGCCCCACAGGCGCAGGCCGGCGGCCTCGATATCGATCTGAATCGAGTTCTCCACGAACGCCGGACCACAGACCAGCGCGACACGGCGTTGCTGCTCCTGAGCACTCAACGCCGCATGCAGATGCTGAATAACCCGTTGATTGTGACGCAGACTGAAGGCGACGTCGAAGCGGCTCAGTGCGAGCCGCTTCACCACTTCTTCGAGGCGATCGAATTCGGTTTTCTCGGTGCGCAAAAACTTCTTCCGGGCGGGTGTGTTGAAAAAGAGATCGCGCACTTCTACCGTTGTGCCCTGCGGATGCGCAGCAGGAGACAAGGCCGTGCTCATCTCCTGTCCCTCAGCCTCGACACGCCATGCAGTGTCGTCGGTGGCGGCCTGTGCGCGCGAAATCAGCTCCAGTCGCGAGACGGAGCAGATACTCGCAAGCGCTTCACCGCGAAACCCGAGACTCGCAATATTTTCGAGATCGTCGAGATTGGCGATCTTGCTGGTGGCGTGGCGGCTGAGCGCCAGTCCGAGATCATCCTTGACGATGCCCGCACCATTGTCACGAATGCGGATGAGTTTGCTGCCGCCCTGTTCGATGTCGATCTCGACGCGGTCGGCACCGGCGTCCAGGCAATTTTCCAGCAATTCCTTGACGACAGAGGCAGGTCGTTCAACGACCTCTCCGGCAGCAATCTGGTTCGCCAGGCGTTGGCTGAGTAGGGCAATGCGGGTCATGGTCTTGAGGGTCTCAGGGGGCAGGAATCTTCAGAACCTGACCAACGTGGATAACATCATTGCGCAGATTGTTGGCGTTACGAAGGCTGGCCAGGCTGACGCGATAGCGCGCGGCGATGCCCGACAGGGTCTCACCGCGAACTGTCTTGTGCTCCACCGCCAGCGGCTCCTGCACCGTGCGTGAACCAGCGCCCGGAATGCTCAGTTCTCGCCCCAGTTGCACCACATCGCCGCGCAGATTGTTGGCTTCCCGCAGGTCGTTCGTCGTCACCCCATAGCGTTGCGCAATCATGGAAAGACTGTCTCCCCGCACGACGACGTGGCTGCCCGGCAGATTCGATCTTGCGAGTGTCGGTGCAATATTATTGGCTTTCTGCCAAGCCACCAGCGTGTCCTCCGGCGGCCTGTCGTAGAAGTAGCGCATGACGCCCTGCACGATGCCATCCGCCAGACGGCGCTGGTAGGCGGCGGTGTTGAGCTGCTTCGCCTCGTCCGGGTTGGAGAGGTAGCCGGTTTCAATCAGGAGAGATGGAATATCGGGCGAGCGCAGTACCCAAAGATTGCCCTGCTGGGTCTTGTCACGTCGCAGCGTCGCGACGGAACTCAGGGAATTCAAAATGTAGGAGCCAGCCGTCACACTTTGCTCGACGCTCCAGGCCATGGAGAGGTCCAGCAGCGTGCGCGCCAGATCATCTTCGATATCGCGCAGGCTGGTATCACCAGCAACCCCGCCCAGCAGGTCTGCACTGTTTTCCTTCTCGGCCACGCGGCGTACGTTTTCATCTTCAGCGATGCGCTCGGAGAGGGCGTACACTGTGACGCCCTCCGCACGCGTGGTGCTAAAGGAATCCGCATGAATGGAGAGGAAAATGTCGGCGCGATTCTGTCTGGCGATCTGCGGCCTGCGCTGCAGTCGCACGGAGTAATCACCGTCACGCACCAGCACTGGCTGATAGCCCGGCACCGTCTCCAGCCGATTGAAAATTGCGCGGGCAATAGCGAGGGCCACATCCTTTTCACGGATGCGTTTGTCGTGGCTGAGCGCGCCGGGATCTTCCCCGCCATGGCCTGCGTCGATGGCCACGATGATGTCACGCTGCCGGGTTTCCTCAGGCCGCTCCTCCATCTCCAGATCGGGCACGGCCGGGACTACACCAGCGTCGTAGAGATCGACAACCAGACGGTCCTTCAGCTCACCATTGGCCGCCAGCATGAAACTGCTGGGGTTCACACCATTGGCGAGATCCAGCACGATGCGCAGATCAGCATCTGCGCGCTTGCCGCTGCGCATGCCGGTCACCGGGCTGTCTTTGAAATCCAGACGCGACAGATCCGTCTGCATCTCGACGCCTGTCAGATCAATCACAACTCGATGGGGATTTTCGAGCGCGAAAACACTGTACTTTACCTGCCGATCCAGATCGAAGACTACGCGCGTGTAGTCGGGGGCGCGCCACAAACGCACTTCCTGGACTTCCGCTTGCTCTGCTGCGGACGCTGACTTTGCACCTGAAAACAACGCCCCTGCGCAGACCGGCAGGAGCAACGCCATGACAAGGCGCTGCATCACGGTGCTATGGGGTTTTGCTGTCAACTTCATGCTGGATTGATTCCGGTTTGCTTGCGCGCCAACAAGTCGGATAATTTTTTCACAATGGTCTCTCCACGAGACGAGCGAGCCTGCCAGTGGACACGCCTTCCGGTTCCTTCATGCGACAGCGTGATATCCAGATCGGATGCGGGCAGATAGCCCTTGCCTTTCTCGGCCCACTCGATGACGCACAGATTGGCCTCGTCAAAATAGTCTGCCACTCCAAGAAACTCTACCTCTTCGGGGTCCGCCAGGCGGTACAAATCGAAGTGGTAAAGATTGCAGCCCGGCTGCTCATAAGGCTCCACCAGGGTATAGGTCGGACTCTTCACCGCCCCCGCTATCCCATAGCCCCGCACCAATCCGCGAGTCAGCGTCGTCTTGCCCGCGCCTAGGTCACCCGACAGAAAAATTCTGCCGCCAAGCGTAGCACGGACATCGGGCCCGCCCGACCCGGCACGCGCTTCAGAAGTGAACTGCGGTCCACCTTGTGTAGCCTGCGCCAATAGACGACCGAATCTCTCGGTCGCCGCTTCATCTACCAAATATCGCACTTCCTCACCCATGACCGCCTTCCAAACCCTCTTGTTTCTCATCACGAACCGGCGCAGTAAGATCGGCTACTGCGAATTGTTCACCAGCTGCCTTATGTGTTGCAGGAGATCGGTCGGCAGCAGGCCCCGCTCACCCGCCGCCGCCGCCAGATCTGCACTCTCGCCGTGAATGCAGACGGCACAGCGCAGGCTGTCAGCAAGGCTCAAGCCTTGTGCCAGAAATGCTCCGATCATGCCACTGAGCACATCACCCATGCCTCCCGTGGCCATACCTGGATTGCCTTCGGTACAAACTTCAATGTGGGACAGCGCACCCTCAACCCCAGACTCCGCGAAGCATAGCAGACTGCCAGCGCCTTTCAGCAGACACGCGCCACCCCAGAGCTCCTGCAGACGTCGAACCGCCGCGAAGCGATCGGCCTTGACCTGTTCGTTGCTCCAACCCAACAGGCGGGCCGCCTCGCAGGGGTGGGGCGTCAAAACCCAATTCTGTCGACGCAGCCCTGACGCACCAGCAGGCGCTCTCGAAAGACCGCCGCCAGAAGTCAGTTCAGTGAGCTGAGCACGCTTTTCTGCCAGCAGATTGAGCGCGTCTGCATCTACCACCAGTGGGATCCGCTGCCCGGCCTCCTGCAGCACCAGCCGCAACATGGCGGACGACCAGGCTGAACGCCCCAGGCCCGGGCCGATGACCACAACGCTGGCACGGGCGGTCATCCGCACGACCAGTTCGGCATCGTCGCCGTCAGGCGCTTCGATAGCGCGCACCATGACCTCCGGACGGCGTGACAGCATCGCCGTCACATGCGCAGCCCGCGTCAGCAGGCTCACCGTGCCTGCGCCGCTGCGTGCCGCTGCCTCTGCCGCCATCAAGGCGGCGCCTCCGTAGCCGACATCCCCGCCAACGACAAGCACATGCCCGCAGTCACCCTTGTGGGTAGCCGGGCGGCGCGGCGGCAGCAATTTTGCGACGCTATGGACGTCGATACGACTGGCCGACATGGTGCGCACTGGCGCGCTCTGCAGCACCAGGTCCGGCAGGGCGAGATCATGGAACACAATCTCACCCGTACAGTCCGGCCCGTCCGCCGTCAACAGCCCCTGCTTCAAGCCTATGAAGCACACTGTCACCGCCGCACGCACCACCACCTCGGCGGCAACCCCGGTATCGCTGTTCAGGCCGGAGGGAATGTCTACAGCCACCACCGGCAGGCCACTGCCATTGATCCAATTGATCGCGTCGCGATACTCCGGGCGCAATGCGCCCCGCATGCCGATCCCCAGAAGTGCGTCGACCACAACGGTGTCCGCGTGCACTGACCGCAACGCAGCATCTCCTCCTGCACCCACTCCTGCAGCCCCTCCCGCAACCCCTGTGGGCAGCGGTTCACAGGCGATGCTCTGTGCCAGCACCCGTTGCCGCGCGCTCAACGCAGCGCCGCTGAGGCGCTCAACTGGGCCCGGCTCCAGCACGCGAACATTCAGGCCCTGCATGGCCGCAAGAGCAGCCACCAGATAACCGTCGCCGCCGTTGTTGCCGGT